>CAZJYB010000029.1:0-30251 GCA_964549865.1 uncultured Anaerolineaceae bacterium | reverse complement strand
ACAAGCCCATGATCCTCTCGTCCATGTTATTGGACTTTGTCGCGACGTTCTTTGCTTCTGCGAACACACTCATGCCCATTATTGCAAAAGATGTTCTGCGGGTGGGCGTGGTTGAATATGGGTATCTATCCGCGGCACAGGCTGTGGGCGCGGTGGTGGTAGCATTGGTCATGTCGCAAATAAGGGAAATTCGCAAGCAGGGCATGATATTTTTGAGCGCGGTCCTTGTCTTCGGACTGGCGACGATCCTGTTCGGGATCACAAGGTCGTTACTGGTCGCATGGCTGGCCCTTGCCACCACAGGCGCGGCAGACGGCATAAGCACGATCATTCGTAATACAATGCGGCAGTTGTTAACACCGGACTATATTCGCGGGCGAATGACGAGTGTGAACCAGATCTTCTTTCAGGGTGGGCCGCAATTGGGTGAAATCGAAGCAGGTGCAGTGGCGCAATTTTTTGGTGCCCCTTTTGCAGTTATAACCGGGGGAATTGGTTGTATCGTGGGGTCGTTGTTGATCGTGTTGAAATGGCCGCAGTTGACGAAATATAACGGCGATGAGCCGATGCTCGCAGGCGCAACCGCGGATTAAGCCTGATTTCGCTCCATCGGGGTCTGCCCTAAAGGGTGCTACGCGAAGACCCCGATGGAGCGAAATTCTTTACATTACACTTCGACCTTCGCCTTGAGGCGGGTTTTCAATAAGATGTTTCATGCCGGTTAAAACAGCTTGATGTATGACTGATGGTTCGGTCGTCCCCAGATCTCTTGCATAAATCGGTTTCCCAACCTGCACGCGTACAGTCACAGGCCGCGCGTTCCACATCACGTGTGCGAGAAGCTGAAATGCCGCGGCCAATGTTTCGCGTTCGGCCTTTGTTCCTTTAAGATGAAGCAGCGGGTGGCGGGCCGCTTTCTTCCACACAACGCCACGCACCAACACGGGCAGCACGGCAGTTTCTGGGGCCATGCGAATAAAAACGCCGGCGCTATCCGTCCATTGCTGTAATGAATCCACCGCGCCCGGGTAGACATCCGGGTCGGGTTCGATGTGCCCGGCAGGGAATGTGAGCGCCGCGCCGCCTGCACGCAAGTGAAGGGTCACCTGCCGTACAAGGCTCATGCGCGCGGCCGCATCCTCCCTCAGATAAAAAAGTTGTTTGCTCAAGTTCGGCAGCGCCTTGAGGAAGGGACGGTCCAATGCGATGATCTTTAAGTCTGGGCGGCTCAACGCGCAAAAGAGCGAGAGGGTGTCGGTCATGCCCGGGTGGTTGGACAATGCCAGAAAAGGGCCGGCAGGCAGAGGGTCCGAAAAGAGGCGTACATCCTTTACATAGTGTCTTTGAGTAAAGCGTGAGGCACCGGCCAGCCCGCGTTCACCCATTGCAGAGTCGAATTCGACGATTTGTTCTGCAAAGTTGCGGGCAGGGCGAAGAAATAATCCACGCAGGGCGCGTGAAAGCAGCGGATGGTTCTGCCATCCGAAGGAGGTGACGAGGTCGTTAAGATTGATCTGTGTGAGAGTTTCGAGCTGATCCAATTTATTTTTGCGCCGTGGCCCACATATTCAGCATGGCTTCAAAATAGCCGAAATTCGTTTTGGTCATTTCAAAACCAGCCTGGCCAAAATACCAGCCAAGCAGGGGAAGTGTGTAGGCGTAGGCGTGCTCATGAATTTCCTCCGCGCTGACAAGGCCGGCGCGCGCCATGATCTTCAACAGGCCGTCGGACCATGCAGCCGGGGTGGTAAGGATCACCATGCCACCGGGCTTGAGCACACGATAGACTTCCTTGAAAAGTATCGCCATCAGGGATGGATCGAGGTGCTCCACGACCGCAAGAAGTGTGACTGCTTCGAAGAAGTCATTCTCAAAGGGCAGGCGCGGCTTGATCTCCAGGTCGAGGGTATAACTTTCGATCTTCAAATCGGATGCGGTATGTTGAGGCAGAGGGATCTGGTCGATCGCAAATTTCTCCTGGAAGGAGGTGTGCGCCAGAAAATATGGATAGGATCCGCATCCGATGTCGAGGATGCGACCTTCGCGCAAGCTGGACGGGATCAGTTTATTCGCCTTTTGCGCGCGCAGATCCGCGAGCATGGGTTCCAACAAGCCTTTTCCTCGCGTCATGCCTGCCATGAAATTTACATTCTCCCGTTAAGAATTAATCGGCGCAACTATATCCCACATTTCCCGTCTATGCAACAGGGTGCGGGCTATTCAGCTTCCATCGAAAAGTGCAGCGGATAGCCTTCCGCTCCCGAGGCAAAGTGAGACTTGTTAATTCGTTTTTCAGCCTCGGTTTTGGGTAGTGTTTGCACATGGGCATTTCCATAGAAATGCGCGGCAAGCATGATCTCTGCGGCTCTCGGGTTCGATTGATAAAAGACGGTCTTTAATACGTGCACGACAAAATCCATCGGGGTAACGTCATCGTTGTGGATGATGACGCGGTAAAGCCGTTCGAGTTCAGTTTCTGTTTCTTCAATGATCTGGATCTCGGGTGCGATCTGTATATTCATTTATTCGCCTGCGAGTTGTTCCATTTCCTGCCCGCTTAGCACGACCTCTGCAGCGTCGAAATTCTCCCTTTGATGTTTCGGGTTGGCAGACATCGGGATGGTGATCACGCGCGGCTGCATGACGAGCCAGGCCAGGGCGATCTGATAGTTTGTTGTATTATGCGCCTTTGCAATTTCATTGAGGGTTTTTGACGGTTGCAGATTGCCCTCGTCGACAGGAGAGTAGGCTGTCAGAAGAATATCGTTTTGCTGGCAGTATTCAAGCATCCCGGTCTTCGCATAGGAACGCTCGGATAAACTATACGGCACCTGGTTGGTGAGTATGGGTGTCTTCGAAAGCGCCAGTGATTGTTTGAGCAGTTTTATATTGAAATTACTTACGCCCAGGTGTTTTACTTTTCCATCGCGTACCAATCTGTTGAGTGCGCGGAAGGTATCTTCGAGCTTCATTCCCACCTGCGGCCAGTGGATGAGATATAGGTCAATGTAGTCCATTTGCAGGCGGCGCAGGCTGTTCTCGCAGGATTGCAGGACCTGTTCATGTTGTAAATGCGCGGGCATCACTTTTGATGTGATGAACAGGGTTTCGCGTTTTATGTGCATTTCGCGCACGACCTGCCCGATCAGTTCTTCCGCATGGCCGCCGGCGTACATTTCGGCCGTATCGATATGTGTGTAACCGATCTCCAGCGCGGAACGCAATGCGGCAATGGAACCGCTATCCGTGTTCGGGTCCGCGTTCGAGCCGCCGCCGATCTTCCAGGTGCCAAATCCGATCTTGGGGAGAGTGAGAGAGGCTAGAGATTCGTATTTCATGATTTTGGATTATAGCATTTTAAAAAAAGGAACCTGCCTGTTGGGCTGGGGAGGGAGGAGTCCGTGATGCCTATGGAGTCAAGCGGGCATATATATCTCCCGAGTCGCTATCGCGCGGCATACGCTGGAGGCGCGCGCTCATTCTCTCAGGGCTAAGCCAAACGGGCGAACGCAACCATGGCCATTCGCTCACTCTCCAATTGTATTCGTAGTATCCTAATTGACCCAACCGTTCGATACATCCGAGGGCTGTCTCGATGGTTGCTGGAATGTATTCAAACGAGAGCGCTGGCAGCGCTTGTGTCAGACCCTGAAGCACATCCAACTCTGCCCCTTCGACATCAATTTTACAGAAGGCCGGTTTGCCGTACTGTGCAATCAATACATCCAGGGTTGTGACCGTAACGGGCACGTGCTCCTCCCAATGCACCCCCGCAAATCTCGGCGTCTGCTGGATCGTAGTCAACCACTTATGCGAGAGTGTGGACATGCTTGGGTTGAGTCGACTGATCCAGAAGGTTTCCACGCCAGGGTGAGCGCCGACTGCCTGTTCGATCAAAACAATGTTCGGACGATTGCCATACCAGTGGCGCAACCAACTCATAGATTCGGGATGGGGTTCAAGCGCAATAATGCGGGCGTGTAGTTTGGACCAGGCGCGAATACGGTCGCCGAGGTGCGCGCCTATATCAAAACAAAGGTCGTCCGGGTTAATGAAGGGGGCGTAGACACGGGTCAAAGCCTGGTGGTGAAAGGGCAGACCATAGTAGATAAGGAAAGAGAGACTGAAGCCCAGAGATCGCTGGAATGATCGGACGATGCGTTGAAACAGCATATGCCACACTCGCTTTTACTTCGCCAGCGAACGAATAAGGTCCAGGTCCAAGTCGCCTTTCGCGCCCCAGCCTTTCGTTCCTGCTGGTATCTTTGGGCGGAATTTTTCATACAAGGAATAGGCTTCACTCTCCAGTTGTTTCGGCGTGTAAGCCCTTGCCAGTTTTTCCATTGCCGCGCGCGCATCTTCAAGGTCTTCACCAAATTTTTTCTCCAAGTACGTGCGGACACTTTCCGGGTCAATTTCTTCTCCCTTGATCGCGGCGCGCAGGCCCTTGGCGGTTTTGACGGCTGGAACGCCACGTCCTAGTATCTCTATAAACTCCAGCTTAACAGAGTTTTCTTCCCTTTTATGTTTCTCCTTGTCTTCGCTCTTCTTCTCTTCGTAGATTCCCAGATGTCTTCCCTTGGATTGGGCATTCAGGCCCGCGACTGCTTTGCCGAACGTCAAGGCTTCCTGCTCGTCATGACCGAGTCGCTCTGCCACGATCGCAGCCCACAAGGTCAACACCGGGGCACGGTTGATCTTGATCTTCTTTTTTGCCATTTTCTTTATTCCTCTATATCACCGCAAGTTGTGGATAAGAAGTATTGTTGGCAATATACACTAAATTTTCACCTGAATCAATACGCCGCAGCTGTCATTTACTCTTTTGCTACATCAGCCAGATCAATAAGAACTCACCGATGTTCAATGCCAGATGCGCGCTGAAGGGGGCCAGGATATTCTTACGCTTCACGAACAAAGCTGCGAAAAGTCCACCTGCTACAATGCCTGTTAATAACATGTACCAAAATCCACCCGACCAATGCAATAGACCAAAGAAGATACACGAGATAACGACTGCGCCCGCTGTGCCGAAGCGCGGCATAAGCCTGGTCAACGCGAAGCCGCGATAAATATTCTCCTCCACGAACGGAGCCAGAATTACGTTGGCAAGAAAGAAGGGAATGATCGCTGCGCCAAGGCTGGGAAGCAGTTCGCCCGCGGGGACGTAATCTCCAAAGGCAGTTTGTGCGGCGGTCATCAAAGGCGACAGGACATAAATGTACAGGACGCCCAACGGCGCGCCGAATACGACACCCAGCAGGATTTCCTTCCACGCTTCGCTCCCCGCCTCAACCTGCCAGCCAATATCGCGGAGACTTAATCCCTGACGACGGAACACGACAAACTGGATGACCAACAGGATTCCCTGCATGGTAAGCAAGATGTACGGTGTGGCTGCGGTGGTTTTTTCCACGATGACGTTTGCATCTCCCTGCGCCTGCGCGCCATGGTAAATGGAGAATGCGACGATGACGAGGAAGAACAGGATGGGCGGGAACCATAATAGAAACCACGGGCTGTTTTTCTTTTGAGCTGCTTCAGACATTTTTATTCCTTTTTGATTTTCATATTGTTAAGGGAGTGGAGTCACAAAATTTATTGAGCAGCGCCCTTTTTCGTTCGATATTGATAGAGAGCCAACCCCGCCATGCCCAGCAAAATAGATGTGACAATTCCTTCATTGGTAGGGGTGAAGATTACTCCCATTGTGCCGTTGAATTTGATGAAGCCGTTGATAACCAATGGCATGCTCAGACCGTTGATGAGACCATGAAGAATAAAGACAGGCCATACAGATTTACTCGCCAGCCGCAATTCACCAAAAAGAATGGCGGTTGGAAATAATCCGATCAGGGCGATGAAAATAAACATCGGCAGGCTGGTTTGCAGAAAACTTTGGAGTATGGCTTTGTCGAGGAAGTAATAATAGTAAGGCAAATGCCATGACCACCACAGAACACCGACGATCAAATGATTCAAAAGCGGGTGGACTTTCGCGGCATCCAGTCTTGGAGTGAGGTAACCGCGCCAGGCAAATTCCTCGAAGATGTTTTTCATCAGCGATCCAACAAACATCACGCCAACAGCAGATGTGTATGCGCCGAAGCCTTGCGCGGCAAAACCGTCGGCGCTGATCGCTTTGAGGGTGAGAGCCAGGCCAAAGCTTAAGAGGGCAACGAGCGGATAAACGAGGATCGCCACCAGATACCACTTCCAGCCTGAGGGGAGATTCAACCCAAAGCCTGAATCCTTCCAGCCATCTCCGCCAAAAGCACGTAGAAAAATTCCAGCGAGTGCGGGAGAAATAAGCCAAACCAGCGCGCCCAAACTTTGCATGGGCGGCATGGTATTGCCCGTGACGCCATTGAGCCAGATACCGAGCCAGCCGCCGCCCACAGTGAAGAGCGCGACGATAAAAATATTGCGAATTTGTTTGTTCATTTTATTTCCTTGAGTGAATAATTTTTTGTTTCAATTCGTTTGATGGCTGAGTTTAGCCATTCGAGCAGGGCGCGGTTACTTTTGACTCCGTATTCAAGTGTGAGCATGCTAAGATAGAATGCGCGCGGATCATTGATGTCGCCGGGTTGCGCGGTGGCTGCCTGATGGACGGCATCATAAGTAAGCAGGTTTTCTTCCGCGGTTTTTTTTTCGTGCAGCAAAAGATTCAGTAGTTCTTCGTCTGATAGTTTGCCGCCAAAAAAAACTTGAATGAGGAATGGCTCACGGACGTCTTTTTCAGGCAGTGGGGTGGCGAGCCAGGCATGCAGTTCGGTGCGGCCTATTTTTGTGATCGAATAAATTTTCATATCGAGTCGCTCTTCCCGTTCGATGACCTCTTTTTCGATCAGACCCTCGTCGGACATTTGCGAGAGCGTGCGGTAGATCTGGCTTTGATTGGCGGGCCAAAAATGGCGCACAGAGTTATCGAAGGCTTTTTTGAGGTCGTAGCCTGAGAATGGTTTGAAGGATAGGAATCCGAGGATGGCATGTTTTAGGGACATTGTTTACCCGCAATTTTTATAGTACTAGTCATATAGTATTAGTACTATAGTTTGTTTTGTTTGGCTTGTCAAGAGAAAAGCAAAAATTGGTGGTGGTAAAATTTAAAAAGAATTTCAAAATCGGAGAATCAAAATGAAAACCCCTGTCATTATCGACGCGCTCCGCACACCGATCGGGGCATTGGGCGGAATACTTGCGTCTATTCGTCCGGATGATATGGCTGCGCACGTGATAAGAACCATGCTCGCGCGTAACAAATTTGACCCCGCGCTCGTTGAGGAAGTGTTCCTGGGATGTGCAAATCAAGCAGGCGAAGACAACCGCAATGTGGCGCGCATGGTAGCATTGCTTGCTGGGCTTCCAGTTGAGGCAGGTGGTGTAACTGTTAATCGATTGTGTGCATCGGGCATGAACGCCATCAACCAGGCCGCACGAGCGATCAAGGCAGGAGAGGGAGATGTGTACATCGCCGGCGGAGTCGAATCCATGAGCCGCGCACCCTATTCACTTCCAAAAGCGGATGCGGGATTCACATTTGGTAATCTCACCGCCTGGGATACCGCGCTAGGCTGGCGCTACCCAAATCCCAACATGAAGGAAATGCATGGGACGGACTCGATGGGTGAAACTGCCGAAAATATCGCAGCGGAACGTCCGCATATTACGCGTGAGAAGCAGGATGAATTCTCGGTCAGGTCGCATCAACGCGCGATCGCCGCGATCGATTCGGGAAGGTTCAAGCAGGAGATCATTCCGCTTGCGATTCCACAGAAAAAGGGCGATCCGAAGATCGTCGATACGGATGAACGTCCGCGGCGCGATACCACCATGGAATCGCTTTCAAAACTCAAGCCGGCTTTTGCCAAAGAGGGGGGAACTGTTACCGCGGGGAATTCGTCTGGATTAAATGACGGTGCTGCTGTGGTTCTGCTGATGAGCGCAGAAAGGGCCAAAAGCCTGAATCTCAAGCCGCTCGCTCGTATCGTCGCCTCTGCCTCTGCCGGTGTGCCGCCGCGTGTGATGGGATATGGGCCTATTCCTGCCACAAGGAAAGCATTGGAACGTGCAGGTTTAAAAATCAAGGATATCGGCTTGATGGAATTGAACGAGGCTTTCGCTGTGCAGTCCCTGGCTGTGATCGAAGACTTGCAGATCGATCCGGAACTGGTCAACGTGAACGGTGGCGCGATCGCAATCGGCCATCCCCTGGGTTGTTCAGGCGCACGCCTTGTGACGACACTCGTGCATGAAATGAAAAATCGCGGTAATGTGAAATACGGCGTTGCAACTCTGTGCGTGGGAGTCGGCCAGGGCGAAGCAACAGTGATCGAATACCTTGGTAAGTGAATATTATGGAGTTTGAATGCGAAAATTAATTTCCATCATCCTGCTTTCGCTTCTCACCGCCTGCAGCATGCCGGGCTTGCAAAATCTTGAACCTCAAGACAGCCCGGTGATACAGAACACGTCTGAGGCTGCACTTGCGGTTGAAAACACACCGTTGCCGGCTGAGATCAATGCGCCCATTGTCGATGCTCCGTCCATGATCTCGATCGATATGATCGATGGAATATATGGTTGGGGTGTCACTGAGACGCAGATCGTGCGTACGAATGATGGCGGCGTGGTCTGGTATAACGTCACCCCGCCCGGGCTTGCTGAAACCGGCTACTCTGTTTTCACAGAATTCCTTGATGCGAACCATGCCTGGGTCCAAATTCCCGACCCGAACAATTTTCCAGTTGGCGGCACGATGTACCGTACTTCAGATGGCGGCCTTACATGGACGCCCTCGGCAACCTCGTTTAGTGGTGGCGAGCTTTCATTTTTGGACGCGAATCACGGGTGGATGATGGCGGACCTCGGCGTGGGCGCAGGCTCGATGGCTATTTCTGTTTTTCAAACGAGCGATGGTGGCGCGACCTGGACGCGCACCTATACCAACGATCCCAACATCGATGGTGCTGGCGATACGCTTCCGCGCGCAGGTCTCAAACAAGTGATCGCGCCGATCAATATGAATACGGCATGGATTGGAGGCGTGGTTTATGCAACGGGCTCGGTCTATTTGTTCCGCACAGACGACGGGGGCAAGACATGGTTTCATATCAACCTGCCACTTTCTGAAGAAGCGAAGTTAAGCGACCTTTCTATTGAAGAAGTTAAATTCGTTTCCCCATCACAAGGCTTTATCTTTCTGCGAGTGATGTCTGATAGCATTAAGACCCTCATCTACGTAACAGAAGACGGCGGAAATACATGGACTCTTGCTCCCTCGGAATTACCCGTTGTGGGGCAGCTGGAAATACTGTCAGAGCAGGGAATAATTCTTTATACCAACGACCAGTTTTACGTCACGCGCGATGCGGCGAAAACCTGGAGCATCGTCACGCCGGATGTAGCTTTCGGCGAATTCTTATCAAACATGAGTTTTGCGGGCCCAAATACCGGCTGGGTCATTACAACCGATCTTGCTGATCATCGTGCCCTATACAAAACTGCTGACGGAGGTTCCACTTGGTTCCCGATCATTCCATAGTTTCCAGGACAAGGATATGAAGAAGACGCTTCTGATTTTAACAATATTTCTTGCGATGCAAGCCTGCGGGCCGGTCAGGCAGGCTGACCCATTCCAGTTGCAAACAGTAGTCGCGGGTACCCTGGAGGCGCTAACTCAGGAGCCGGTCTCCAACCCTGATACGCCATTATCACCAACATCAACATTGACCCAACCAACGATCATTCCAGCAACCGCTGCATTGACCGATTTGCCTGCGTCCGCAAACGGTGCGTACCCAATTCAGTTTGATGCAAATGGAACATACAAAGATGTGGTTGACGACATTCAGGCGGGATCAAGTAAAACATATTCCATCCGCGCCATGCAGGGACAGGTCATGTCCGTTTCTTTTTGGTCGCACACCTCCGATGCCAATCCGTACATTTCAATGCAGATCACGGGCGCTGATGGGCAGGTACTGTGCCCTCAAGAAAATACGGACTGTAATTTCTGGCGCGGGGCATTGCCATCTTCACAGGATTATTTTGTAGCCCTTGTCTCCTCAGGTGTTAATGCTAATTTTACTTTGCGGGTGGCGATCAACCCGCCCGGGCAGGATACTCAATCTTTCCAATACATAAACCCGTCGACCGGCCTGTCATTGACATATCCCGATACTTTTGCGCCTACAAATGGGCCGTTCGATGGTTATATAACAACGTGGGGTAACAACAAAATTGAACCCGGCCTGCTCCTGCACCTGATCGATACCGGCATGTTCATCAACACAAACCTGAGTGCGGTTTATCTGACGGCAGGGTCAACCTCAGATGCGCAAATGGTTGCAACCTGTGCGAATTCCAACCCAAGCGACCTGTCCGAGCAGAGTGTAGGGAACGAAATTGTCAACGGCTACACCTTCGTTCATACGACGGCGAGTGGCGTTGCTCTGGGACATGCCGCCGAGCAAAACATATACCGCATGGCGAATAACAATATTTGCTACGAGGTTATTTATCATATCCAGGATTTTAGTATCGGGAACCTGACTCCTGGCAGCGGGATTGTTGAATTCGATAAGAACGCCGTTATTCAGGAACTTAATGGCGTTTTTTTCACGTTCAAGATCAATTAATTGGAGGACGAAAATGTTGATTCGTCGGAATTTTTTCAGCGTTCTGACCCTGGTAATTGCAATGCTTGCATGTGGATTTCCCTTCGGCTCAACTTCTCCGACAGTTGTTCCCGCTCAAGATGCCACCCTTGCGCCGACGGTTCCCGCACCCGGCCTGACCGTGGAACAACTCAAGACCGCACAGTATCAGTTGGGCGTGCCCGAAGACCACGCTGTGGTGCAACTGACTGACGGTAAATTCCAACGGGGTACGGACGCGACTAACCTGGATTTTGCCTATATCGCGTTAACGGATTTCGTTGCGATTGGGGATCTTACCGGCGATGGTGTTGATGAAGTTGCCGCGATGTTCCTTGAGAATTATGGCGGTACCGGGAATTTTGGATTGCTCGCCATTTATACGAATGTAAATGGTCTGCCGGTCTTTCTCACATCGGTCCTGATCGATGACCGCCCGATGGTCAACGGTGTTTCGATCGATAATGGCGAAATATTTGTCGACGCGATCGTGCACGGTTTTGACGATGGTGGGTGTTGCCCCACGCTGCCAACCACTCGCAGATATGCGCTGGCAGGCAATCAGTTGCGGCTTGTAAATTACACGACCGCCACACCCACTGGCGCGCAAAGGATCATCGATATCACATCTCCGGTAAATGGCGGAGAGGCAAGCGGCAGTGTGCAGGTGAGCGGGAGTGTGAGCATCGCGCCTTTCGAAAATAACCTGTCCTATGCAATATTCGACGAATCTGGCAGCCAGCTTGCCCAGGGCCCGGTCGCCGTGGCTGCACCCGACCTCGGAGCACCCGGCACGTTTAATGAGACGATTTCCCTGGCAGGCATTCCCGCCGGGACAGTTGTTTATTTGGAAATTCAAGACCTTAGCGCGGCAGATGGTTTCCTGCTGGCTTTGGATGTAGTAAAGATATGGGTCAAGTAGATCAGTTAGGAGAGTGTCTTATGCCCCACCTGGTTCGTGACTGGATGTCCACCCCGGTTGTCGTCGTCGATGCAGATGCAAGCGTTTCTTACGCGCTGACGCTGATGCGGCGGCGCAAGATCCACAGCGTGGTTGTGGATGTGTCCGAAAAGAACCCTGCTTATGGGATCGTTACCTCGACCGACATCCGTGACAAGATCGTGGCTGCCGGCCGCAAAGCCGCCGAAGTGACGGTTCGCGAGATCATGTCGGGTCCCATCGTTACGGGTCGCCCTGAATGGACCCTGATGGAATGTTCACAATTGATGCAGGAACACAAGATCCATCACCTGCCGATCGCCGATGAGAATGACACGCTGATCGGCCTGATCTCTGCAACAGATATTTTTATGTCTGTGGAAGAGCAGGGTTGGGAAGACGGCAAATAACTCACAAGCACCGTCCCGCGAAGTACCCGCCGAAGGTCCCTCGCGACACTTGCGCCGCACTGCGTTTGTTGCACTCGCCGTTTGAGGCTCGCAGGTGAGCATCTCGTAGAGGCGAAGGGGGATGGGTGAAGGTTATTATCAGAAGCTTAAATTACTGAAATAAACCCTTCGGCAGGCTCACGTTCGTGCCGCGAGCAGCGCCACGGCGGTGCGAGACGGCAGGACAACGCCTTCGGGACGTTTTCTCTAATTACGGAGGCTGATTTTTATTTCTTTTCGATGTACTTGACCACGGCATGTTTCATGTGTGCCAGCACGCCCGTGAAACCATTAATGCGTTGTTGCGAGACGGCTTCCTGTAAATTCATGGGTAAATAAAAATCTGCAGGGACTTGCAGGATCTCTTCCGGTTGGCAACCATTGAGTCCCTCTCTAAGAATATTGGCCAATCCGCGCACAGTGGGGGACTGCGGTGGAATATCAAAATGGAAGATGATGCTGCCATCCACCTGCTGTTCACCAAAGAGAAAAACGGGGGTCATGCACTCCGGCACAGGTTCCATTTGCGAGCGTTCGTCTTTGAGCCACTCTGGCAGCGGCGGCAGGGACTCGGCATACGCGATCAGCGTTTCCAGTTTCTCCTCGCGCGACATGCCGGCGATATCGTCCACGATCTCTTGTAATTTAGGCGGTAAGGGCATGGGTCCTCATGTAGGGGCACGATATATCGTGCCCCTACAATAAATTTATTTCTCGATCGGTGCATCCACGAGGTTGCCCCATTCCGTCCAGGAACCGTCGTAGTTCTTGACATTTTTATACCCAAGCAGGTATTTCAATACAAACCAGGTCAGTGAGGAACGTTCGCCAATTCGGCAGTATGCGATGATCTCACCATCAGGTTTGATGTCTTTCCCTTCGTAGAGGGCTTTCAGTTCCTCGGGAGTCTTGAACGTGCTGTCTGCCTCGTTCACCGCCTGGGACCATGGAATACTCGCCGCGCCGGGGATGTGTCCGCCTCGTGTGGCACCTTCCTGTGGGTAGGCCGGCATGGAGATCAATTCGCCTGTATATTCCTTCACGGAGCGAACGTCCACAAGCGGCTTTTTCGCATCGATCTGTTTGAACACATCGTCACGGAATGCGCGAATGGATTGATCCGCTTCCTTCGCCTGATAGGTTGTCTTTTTGAACGTGGGCACTTCTTTCACCAGGTCGCGCTTCTCCTGCTCCCATTTGGTGCGCCCGCCGTTCATGATCCTTACATTTTGGTGACCGTAATATTGGAAGAGCCACAAGGCATAGCACGCGAACCAGTTGGATTTATCGCCGTAAAAGACCACGGTCGTGTTTTTTGTCAGCCCGAGGCCGGATGCGACTTCTTCGAATTTTTCTTTGGTGAGGAAATCGCGGCGCAACGGGTGCTGAAGCGTGGAGAACCAATCCACCTGCGCGGCGCCGGGGATATGACCGATGGGGTACAGCAGGGGATCCTCGTCTGATTCAATCAGGCGGACGTTTGGATCATCCAGGTGTTTGGCAACCCATTCAGTATCGACAAGATATTCGGGGTGTGTGTAGGGCATGATTAAAGTTTCCTTTTTTGTTTGATGTGATGATTTGGAGGGACGACCTGCCAGGGTTTTAGCATGGGTGCTTGATGATGTTGAAGGGTCGCCCTTACGGTTATTGCAATAATAAAAGCAGTCAACATAAAAACAAAAGGACGGCGATACGTCCTGCGCAATATGGTTGTGCGCGGGGGCCGTGCCACTGTCCTGAGTCGCTGACTGCTTGCCGGGGAATGTCTCAGACGGTGGTTACGAACCCCGCCATAGACAGGAGCAATAATTAAAGTTTGTCATAAGAGTTGGCGTATTTTACGTCAATAAATTTTTTTGTCAAGACAGATATTATTTCCTGCTTTGATGTAAAATTGACGTATGGCTAGGCAGAAATATTACGTGGTGTGGAAGGGACGCAAGACGGGAGTCTTCAAGTCCTGGGCGGAGTGCGAGAGGCAGGTGAAGGGTTTTGTCGGCGCGCAATACAAGGCCTTTGAAAGCGAATCCGAGGCCGATGCGGCCTTCCTTGCAAAGTATGAGAATTTTAAAGGCAGGTCTTCCACCGAGGGAAGATGGAAATTCGCCAGCGTCCAACCCATTCTTCCATCCATTTGTGTGGACGCGGCCTGTAACGGTTCGCCGGGCAAACTCGAATATCGGGGCGTGAACACAGAGACGAGCAAGGAGCTCTTTTATGCCGGGCCGTATGCAGATGGCACAAATAATGTGGGGGAGTTCCTGGCCATTGTCCATGCGCTGACCTGGCAGGCAAAACATAACATGCACATTGCGACCTATTCGGATTCTGAAAATGCGATCGCCTGGGTGAACACAGGTCAATGCCGCACAAAGCTCAAGCATACAAAAAAGAACGCCCCCCTTTTTGCCCTCATTCGCAGTGCCGAGAACTGGCTGGCAGAGAATGAACTTCCCGAAGATAAGATCATTAAGTGGGATACCAACTTGTGGGGAGAAAACCCCGCGGACTTTGGAAGGAAATAAACCTGTATCATGAGCTCCAATAAAAAGACCCGTCACTACGATATCGACTGGCTTCGCGTCCTGGGCATGGCCGCGATTTTTCTTTTTCATAATGCACGATTCTTCAACGACGAGGACTGGCACGTAAAGAACAACCAGCTTGATTTTGGCATGAGTGTCTTCGTCTCGATCCTTAATCAATTCATCATGCCTCTTTTCTTTGTGCTTTCGTCTTATGCGATCCATTACGCATTGCAACATCGCTCCGATCGCGAGTTTATGCGTGAGCGCGTCGCACGCCTGCTCGTTCCTCTGCTCTTCGGCATCTTCACATTGATCCCGCCGCAGGTTTATATCGAGCGCGTCACACACGGCGATTTCAGCGGTTCTTTCATTCAATTCATTCCGCAATACTTCAAGGGCTGGTATGGCTTTGGCGGGAATTTTGCATGGATGGGCTTGCACCTGTGGTATCTGCTCATGCTGTTTTTATTCTCGTGGCTGGCGCTTCCCCTTTTTCACCGCCTCATTCGTCCCAATGCAACGCGGCTTGCGGATCTTCTGACAAGACCCTTTGCGATCTATCTCTTGTTCATTCCGATTGCACTAATGGAGATGCTGGTCAACCTCTCGCCGGATACGGTGGGGCGACGCGATTTTGGCGGTTGGAGTCCATTGACTTATTTCATCATTTTTGTGCTCGGGTATATCCTGGCGACGGATGATCGCTATCGCCCTGCGATCGCGCGCCTGCGCTTCGTTTCCCTGACCTTCGGCCTGCTGGCAACGACGATCGGCTATTTCCTCGCCGTTGAAATGGACGTGTCCACCTACGCGTTATCCTTTTCCATTTTGCGTGGATTCAATATGTGGGCCTGGCTGCTGGCGTTCATTGGCCTCGCTACGCAATATCTTGATTTCAATAACGGATTTCTAAAATATGCCAACGAGGCCGTCCTTCCCTTTTACATCCTGCACCAGACGGTGATCGTCATGGTTGGATACTTTATACGGAACTGGGACCTGGCGGTCTTTCCCAAGTATCTTTTTCTCGCGGCCGTCTCATTCGTGATCATCATGGCTTTGTATGAGGGGATCGTGAAACGCGTCGGAGCGATGCGCTATTTGTTTGGGATGAAGGCTTAGGATACGCGCGAAGCGGTTATTTTCATGAAGTGGTTATCCTGGTCATTGCTGGTGGGGCGTTTGCATGGGGTGGAGATCCGCCTTCATTTTTCCATGTTGTTCAGCCTTGCAGCCACCTATTTTATATTTCGTCCCACTGACCTGCGGAGTGGTTTGATGGCTTTTTCATGGCTGGCCGGGTTGGTGCTGTGCATTTTTCTGCATGAACTTGGCCATGCGGTTGCAGCGAGATTTGTGGGGGTGGAAGTGAAAGGCATTGTCATCTGGCTGCTTGGCGGCTTTACCAATTTAAGCCACAGACCGGAAAATCCATTGTACAACATTGCGCTCTCGGCGGCTGGGCCGCTTGTCAACATCGTGCTGGGATTTTTGTTCGTGGTGGGGTACATGCTTTCCTTTTGGCTGGCGTCAGGAAATATCGATGCCAGCACCATTCTCTGGATACAGACCATCGGGAATCTCTTTTTTTCACTCGCCTTTCTGAATATGATCCTGGTCGTATTCAATTTATTGCCGATCTATCCATTGGACGGCGGCAACATCCTGCATTCCTTGATGGAACTGCTTTTCGGCAGGTCGAATGCAGATTGGATCACCATGCTGGTAAGCATTCCCATCCTGTTGTGTTTGATCGCGCTGGGTTTATATACGCGTGATTATCTCCTTCTCGCTTCCTGTGTGTTCATCGCGCTGGCCGTGGGTACGCTGAACCGTTCGGCGCTGCATCGGATCAATTTGGGATTGAACTATTTTTTAAAACGTGCGGGATATTATTACTTGCAGGGCGATTATGACCGCGCCGCGCAGGCGTATACACGTGAGATTGAGCGCGAACCTCAGCACGCGGATCACTATCTGGGACGCGCGGCCTGTTTTATGCACATGCTGCAAAAGGAAAGGGCCGTTACAGATATTGAACGCGCCCGTAAAATTTCCCCGGATAACGTGATGGCCCTGCAGTTGCGCGGCGAGTTGTTTGCGATGGAGAAGAATTACAACGCCGCATTGGAGTTGTATGCGCGTTCACAGGAACTTAACTCGAATTGGGCCATCCCTTACTTTGACCGCGGGTCCGTCTTTCTCGATCAAAGGGAATTTCAGGCGGCGTTGGAACAGTTCACTAAAGCGATTTCACTTTTGGCACAATTCCCGTTGTTCCATGTGATCCGTTCCATGGTGCTTTTCCGTCTTGGGGAGCTCAACGCCGCCCATAAGGACCAGGATACGGCAGTTCGTCTCTCCGAAAAAGACTCGCTTACGATGTACGATATAAACATGCAGGTGTATGAAGGGTATCTGGATTGGGCGGAGGATTTCTATGCCCGATTCCTTTTGGGTCATGCGCGCTCGTGGCATGCCTATCAGGGTCGCGCCGACGCCTATCGAGTAAATCGTGAATATGAAAAGGGGATTGCAGATTACACACGCGCCATTCAGATCAACCCGCGTGAGGCGCGCTTGCATCTGGGACGCGGCAGGTGTTATCAGGCGCTCAACGAGGCTGAGCGTGCCGCCGCGGATTTTCGCCAGTCTCTCATGCTGACAGATAAGTTACACTTGAGGCGGCAGGCTGAAGATCTGTTGAAGACGATGCCAGGAGACTAGATGAAGACTGCGTTATTGGTCATTGATATTCAAAACGATTATTTTCCCGGCGGGAAATATCCGCTGGTGGAGCCGCTCGCCGCCGCAAAGAATGCGTATATGCTGCTACAGTGTTTCCGCGAGCATGGCGGGCAGCATGTCCATATCCAGCATATTTCGCTCGAGCCGGACGCGGCCTTTTTCATCAAGGGGGACAGCGGTTCGGATATCCATGATTCCGTCGCGCATTTCGAAGGTGAGCCGATCGTTTACAAGCATGAGCCAAATTCATTTCTTAATACGAATTTGCTTGAATTGTTGAAGAGCTGGAGCGTGGAACGGGTCGTCATCACCGGCATGATGACACACATGTGCGTGGACGCGACCGCCCGCGCCGCCGGTGACCTCGGCTTCAAGGTCATGGTTGCTGAAGATGCCTGTGCCTCGCGCGACCTGAAGCATGGCAATACGGTCATCCCTGCAGATCATGTCCACAAGGCGTTTTTGGCCGCACTCAAGTCTTACGGCGATGTGATGAAATCGGACGAAGTCATCGCGTTGCTCGCGGCGGAGATGGTATAGTAACGTCATTGCGAGGAGGGTGCTCTTCCCGACGATACTTGCGCCGCACTGCGTTTGTTGCAGTCGCCGTTTGAGGCTCGCAGGTGAGCAATCCACCACACTATGAATGAGATTGCCTCGGGCAAAAAACGCCCTCGCAATGACGATGAAAGGATTTATGACAACTCTTGATCTCGAAAAACAAAAACAGGCAAAGGAATATTCACGCATCCGCCGCCGTTTGTGGCTTGTGGATACGGTCTTTAGCGCGTTGTACATGCTTGCGTGGCTGTTCCTTGGCTGGAGCATTTCCTTGCGCGATCGGTTGGCATCCCTCACCACAAATGACTGGGTGTTGGTCGCGCTGTATATTGGCGTCCTGGGCGGCATTTATTCGATATTGAATCTTCCACTCGCTTATTACGCCGGATTTGTCCTGCCGCATCGCTTCGGGCAATCCAACCAGTCGTTTAAGGATTGGGTCGTAGACCAGCTTAAAGGCCTCGCGATCGGCGCGCCCATTGGCCTGCTCATGCTCGAAATGCTGTATCTGGCTTTACGCCTGACCGGCGAATGGTGGTGGCTGTGGGTGGCAGGCGGTCTGCTGCTCTTCAATGTGGTGCTGTCGAACCTCGCGCCGATCCTGATCATGCCTTTGTTCAATAAGTACGTTCCGCTGGGTGATGATCATAAGGATTTGCAGGATCGTCTGCTTAAACTTGCTGAGCGCGCGAAAACAAAAGTAAAGGGCGTGTTTAAATTCGACATGTCCAAACGAACGAAAGCCGCCAATGCTGCATTAACTGGGATAGGCAATACGCGCCGTATCATTCTTGGTGACACATTGATCAATGAATTTACCGTGGATGAGGTCGAGACAATACTCGCGCACGAATTGGGACATCACGTCCATCGCGATATTCCCTTTTTGATCGCCTTCGGCACGCTCAGCACGACCCTTGGTCTGTTCATTGCATCATTGGTATTAGACTCTGCTGTGAGTTTTTTCTCCTTCACCTCCACCTCAGACATCGCCGCGTTCCCCGCGCTGGCCCTCATCCTCGGCGCATACGGACTCCTCACCATGCCGTTGGACAACGCGCTTTCACGCTGGCGCGAGAACATGGCCGATGATTATGCTTTAGCTTCCACGAACAAAGCGGAAGCATTTGCCTCCGCTTTTACCCGATTGGCGAATCAAAATCTCGGTGAGATCGACCCGGAGAAGTGGGTGGTCTTCATGTTCTATACACATCCGCCTTTGGGAGAACGGATAGAAAAAGCCAGAAAGTTAACCACAACGGGCGCTGATTAGCGCCCGTTGTTTTTTATGCAGGTTTATACGCCGTGATCTTCGCACTATAGACCGCTTTATAGACATGCTCCCGTGAAATGCTTTTTAGTTCGGCAATATCGCCCATCTCTGCAAGAGCGGAATCCACTGTTTCCCTGTCGAAGAATACAGGCGTGATGGAAATATTGGTGAACCCAACAGATTCCATCATGCCGATATAGTCTGTGGCTTCCACCGCGCCGGCCACACAGCCCGCCCATGCACTCAGGCTTTGCTTGATAGGCTCGGGAAGCGGACCATCGGTGACAATATCTGAGACTGCGAGTTTGCCGCCAGGCTTCAACACGCGAAAAGCCTCGTTGAAGACTTTGGCTTTATCGGGTGCAAGGTTGATGACGCAGTTGGAAATGATCATGTCTGCTGTGTCATTTTCAACGGGCAGGCTTTCCAAATAGCCTTGTCGAAACTCAACGTTTTTCAAGTTGAGTTTTTTCACATTAACCCTGGCACGTTCGATCATTTCGGGTGTCATATCCACGCCGATGACATGACCGGACTCGCCGACTTTTTGTGCAGCGAGGATGCAATCGAGCCCGGCGCCGGAGCCGAGGTCCAGCACGGTTTGGCCGGGCTGTAGTGAGGCGAGTGTGATCGGGTCGCCGCAGCCATAACTGGTGCCGGCCACGTCGGAGGGGACGGTAGTGAGCAACTGCTCGGGGTAGAGACTGTTGTTCGGACTGCAGCAGTCTGAGGGTCCACAGCAGGAGGCGTTATTCTTGATCCGCTCCGCATAATGTTCCCGGACAGTTTCGTGAATGGAAGTTTCTGTAGCCATTTTAATCTCCTATTATTTCCGTTGATATAGATGGTTATCTATGTGTTCAGTTAAAAATTTTTGTTCGTTAATTTCTCTCTGTTCGTCAATCGACGAACAGAGATCTTTCACTAGCAACAACCGCTACCACCGCAGTCGCCGCCACAGCACTGGCCTTCGCAACATTCGTTGCTCACAACGGATAGTTCATTCATCGAGTTCACCTCCTTTCAAATAGACATCTGTCTATGTATTTGCCAAAAAAAACGGGACGATGCCTCGGCCGAAGACATATCCCGATCAGGCCTTGATGGTCTTGAGCAGATTTTCAGTTGCAATGGATTCAGGCGCGAACTTGACCATGAGCTGGCCGCAGCAAAATGCGACGCGTTCCTGGTTGAGCGTATAAAAAGTTTGCTTGCCTTCTTCACGGATGCTGACCAGGTCTGCATCGCGCAATATAGCGAGGTGATGTGAGACGGTGGGTTGGGAGACATCCAACTGCTCGACGATCTCATTGACCGAGAGCGAGCAGCAGCAGCACACGTTCATGATCTTCTGACGGGTATCGTCAGAGATGGCTTTGGCAAACAGAACGGGATCAAAAGTAGTTTTCATGCGAATGCTTCGCTAAACTCTTCGCGCAGGAATTCCTGAGTACCTATTGGACCTGAGAGGGTTAAAGTTATCGGTTTTGGATCTGACTCAATTGTAAGAGAAAATTTCAAAAATGGACAGCATAATCTCTCATTGACGATAAACTTACTGATCTTGATTATGTCTGATCGATTGGGCAGAGTGAACTCAAAGCCGTTTTCCGCTTCCTGAATATTCTGCACGGTTTGAAACAACTGGCGCGTGGTTTCGATATGCTGCTCGCGTTGAGTAGGCGTGAATGCGTTCATATTGCAGGCAAGGGGAGGCGGCAGTTTCATATTGATGTCCATCTATGCGTTATTATATCGATGATCGTCTATTTGTCAAGACCATGACCGACCTTCGGAAACTTGAATGGATAGACGGAACTTTCTGGAAACCACAGTTTCCATAAAACATTTGTCCCCCGATGAAAATCGGGGGACAAATGTTTACCTGTGTGAAAAACTTCCGCCGTCAATCCTTATTGCACGGCGCAGATTCCCGGCTCCAATCCGGTTGCATCATAGCCAATAGCCTGGCGGCAGGTATTGTCGAATTCGGACAGACCCTTGATAGGGTAGAAGCTTGCAAGAGAGGCATCGGCTGCGCCGGCCTGTTCGTGCGTAAAGTGATCGCTGTAGTCGAACAGGGCCGGATCAAGATGAGTCCCTGCCCACAGCCCAGCAGTATATGTTTTTTCACCGGCCAGAAGTGACTGTTTGTATGCAATCTGGAAGCTGTTGGGGTCGGCGGGGTCAAGACGGACCCAGGCAAGATCGGCGTCATCCCCGGCTCCCTGATCGAACAAAACAACTTCGTACCCATCGCTGCTGGCGCCGGCGCTATCGGCCTGCATAGGATCCACCCCGCCAATATCAGCATTTGCATCCTGGTACACCCGCACGCTCTGGGTCGTCCAATCTGTGGACGCAGGGTTATCCGCCATGATCAGGAACTCGCCAAAGCCGTCCTGATTCAGGTCCAACTCAATGGCGTATTGTCCCGTAAATGAATTATTCGCATCGCGACCAACCATGGTGATGACCGCATAGACCCACGTGGCATCCTCCGGATAGACGACGGCCCTATCGATGTCAAGGTGTGGAAAATATACGTCCATTGTGTTGGCGTTGTAGGGCCGTTCGAACTTGCCGTTGGAGAAACGATCACCGAGCAGCGCGCGCTCTACACTATTCGAACTGACCGTACTGTGATCGCCCCATTTTTCGCCTCCCGAGGTGGGTGGGGAAGTGGGTACGACTGTGTGTTGGATCGCGGGGCCAGTTTCAGGTTGTACAACCGCTGGTTCGGTGGCTGCTACTTCCGGAGCCGGCGCCTCGGCCGGCGGTTCGGTGGGTTGGGCCGCTTCGGAGGGCTGAGTCAGAGACGTACAAGCCGCCAGGATCAGCCCGCCAAGCAAAATGACAGAGAATGGCTTCGATAGTTTCTTCATGAATTATCTCCTATATTAAGATTTATCTAAAATTGTATGCGAACCCCGCCCGATTTTCCATAAATTTACATTCTTAGAGTTTGCATTTTTGCAAGCATTCTTCATATAGCTGGCGTCTCGGAGGTTTCGGTTTTTCGATTATTTCAAGACCGACATTCGCATCCACAATGTAAACATCTGCACCGGATGAAAGACAGATAAGCGCCATCCGGAGACCAGAGGGCCTCTCTCACGTCCGGCATGGACGGGGTCAGTTGTTCCAGGTTATCCAGTTTTAAATAATCGACTTTCCACAAACTGCCATCTTCCCTTGCGAGTGCAATATGTTCGCCATTTGGACCCCAGATAACTTCCTTCCCAGCATTCTATCCAGACATACATCCCGTCAGGTGAAACTGAAGTCTTGGCGAGACTGACCGAAACGGGACAAAACCGACTGTCCCGTTTTTGATTTAGACAGAGATCCAAATACTTGACAAAGTCAAGTATCTTTGATTTAATATCTACATGAAGCGCAGCCAGGAATTGATCGAAAAGATCAGGAGTTTCAATCGGCACTATACAAATGTCATCGGATTGCTCGACCAGCACTTCCTTGATACCCCATATTCGCTGACGGAGGGGCGGGTGCTGTATGAAATAAGCCATATGGAAAATTGTTCGGCGAAGAAGATCAGGGCGAGTATTGCGATCGATGAAGGATATCTTAGCCGCATCATCGAGAATTTCGTGAAGAGCGGTTTGATCACGAAAATTCCCTCACCTGAGGACAGGCGGCTGCATTTGATCAGCCTGACCGAAAAGGGTGAAAGGGAATTTTCCAAGTTGAATGACAATTCGAACAAAATGATCTCTCAAATGATCGGGAAGTTATCAGAGTTGGAACGCGCAGAGCTTGTTGGAATGATGGGACGAATGCGCGAGTTGTTGAACGCAGAATAGCTGGGATAAACTGCGATGACGAGTCAATTTAAGCCTGCTGCCGATGTTCTTATTCGCATCGCTGCCATAGACGAGTCCCTGGCGATCGCGTCCGTACTGAGGCAGGCATTCATCGAATATGAGCCGTTATATACACTGGCCGCTTTCGCGGCTACCACACCCACATCCGATCAAATCCAGGCGCGCTGGAATGAAGGGCCGGTTTGGGTAGCGGTACAAAAAGATAACATTATTGGCACGCTTGCCGCCGTTCCTAAAAGTTCGGGCTTATATATTCGAAGTATGGCTGTGCTTCCCGTTGCGACAGGGCAGGGGATCGCTGGACAACTGTTGATAGAGATCGAGCGTTTTGCGGTGGACCATCACCATAGGAGCCTGTTTCTGAGCACCACGCCTTTTCTAAAAAAAGCGATTCGCTTATATGAACGCTTCGGATTCGAGCGAAACGATGAAGGCCCGCATGATCTGTTTGGGGCACCGCTTTTCACGATGATAAAACTGCTGGAGTCTGCTGGCTGAATATCGCAGGGCAGGTAATTAGTTTCACGCGAAATGAGGATATAAAGCAGATGAATAAGATAGTTTTCCTTGATGATATTTCGATCCGTACCGAGTTTCAGCCAGGCGATATCGGGTGCGTAACTCATATGCACGGTAAGCTTTATGGGAGAGAATACAACTACGGTGTTCAATTCGAGACCTATGTGGCGAAGGGGCTATGCGAGTTTTATGAAAAGTATGATTCCGCGAGAAATCGCGTTTGGGTGTGCGAACACCAGGGCAGGATGGTCGGCTTTCTTCTATTGATGGATCGGGGAGAGGCCGCGCAGTTACGATACTTTCTGATCGAGCCGGAATATAGAGGCATCGGCCTGGGCTCGAAACTCTTGAAACTGTATATGGATTTCCTGAGCAAGTGCGATTACAAGAAATCTTATTTGTGGACAACGCATGAATTGGAGGTGGCCGCGTCTCTTTACAAGCGGCTTGGCTTCAAAATGACCGAGGAGAAAGAATCAACGACCTTCGGTAAACCGCTGAAAGAACAGCGCTATGATTTGATTCTCCCTTAGTGCGGACTAAAGTCCTCCCTCAGCACATGGAAGCCACTTCGACAGGCTCGGTGCACCGCCTTCGGGCTAATTAGGCGAGTCCATTTTCGCGAAGCACCCTTTAGGATTGTGGACTTTCACACGCTAAGGCAGAGATTTACGTGTGCCTGTTAGGGTATCCCGCCGTTTCTCGTGGCCAACCGTGCCGCGCAATCACTGGAATTATCATGTTACTTCTCAATCAATAACCGCACCTTCAAGGATGGAAAATTGCCGTGCATCGCAGTTAATTTCGGCTTTTACACCAAATGGCAAAACAAACTTCGGGTCGGTATGGCCAAAGTCCATATGTGTGATGATGGGCAGTTCTGATAATCCTTCTTCCTCGGTTACAACCAGCCGAAGAACTTCATCGTATTCTTGATAAAGATCAGGCGAGATGTTGCCGCCTGGGCGGCCAAACAAAATGCCCGAAAGTTTTTTCAAGATCCCCATGGACGCGTAACTTCGCAAGGCATATTTCAATACGTCTGGTGAAGGAGCATCTTCGGACGTTTCGAGAAACAAGATTGCATTTTGCCATGCGGCTAGATCGGGCCAGAAGTCAGTCCCTCGCAGGAATTCAAGAACTTCAAGACAACCTCCCATCAAATGCCCCTGCCTCACCCCCTTCCCTTGAAGATATTTCCATCCACTGGATGGGGTAAGTTTGCGTTTGCGGGATTGATTTTCCGGGTCTGCCCAATCGAGCAATTCGACAGTCCAGCCATTGATATCAGGCTCGATAATTCCAATGGGTGTGGATGAGAAAAGGGATTTTCGAATTGACTCGGTCATATAGGTGAACATTCCGCCGTTTTCTGCAAATTCCGCCATGAGCATGGGTCCGAAAAAGGAAACAAGGTTTGCCTTGAAACAAACCATGTGTGTAGTGGTCGCGTCGGAATATCCCATATAGATCTTTGGGTTTGAGCGGATTACCTCCAGATCCAAATACGGAAATAATCGAATGGAATCGTCGCCGCCAATAGTGGAAATGATCGCTTTGATGGATGGATCGGCAAATGCCTGCATTAGATCGTCTGCCCTGGCTTGTGGATTCTTGTGCAGCCATTCGGCATCTTTCAAAGCATGGGGTGTTTCAATAACGGTCACGCCAAATTCGTTTTGGAGTTGTTGTTTACCAGCTTCATAGCGATGAGGGAAAGTTCCCGGGCCTCCCCATGACAGGCTGATTGTCGCTACTTTGTCGCCAGGTTGAAGTTTTTTTGGTTTGATCATATGGGTCCGCTTTTTTTAATGTCTTGCGATTTGTCGGATGAGTTCCCTGGGAAATCAGATGAGCGAATTATATTTCATTTCGAGATTGCAATTTCGCTTAAAACCAAGTAAAGTATCTGGCAGCTCCCATGATCGAATCTCCCACAAACGAACCTGAATATTTGAACTCCGCCCGCGCCGGGAATTCCGATGCGTTCAATGCGTTGGTCGAACCGCATCGCAAGCCCTTGCTCGTCCATTGCTATCGCCTGAGCGGCTCGCTCGACGATGCCGAAGACGTTGTGCAGGAAACCTTTCTGCGTGCCTGGGAAAAGTTAAAGTCTTATGAAGCGCTGGGTTCGTTTAGAAACTGGTTGTATGTGATCGCGACTCGTTTATGGCTGGATGAAGCACGTAAGCGAAAGAAGCGGATCCTGCTTCCGCTGGACGGTGACCCTGCTGACCCTGACTCTCCCCCGACTCTACCCACATCCCCCGCTTCCTGGCTGGACCCCTTGCCCGAGTCCTGGTTAAGCGGCGTTGGCCCATCTCCAGAATTTTCCTACGAACGTCGCGAGACGATCTCTCTCGCTTTCATGGCTGCCCTGCAAAAATTGAACGCGCGCCAGCGTGTTGTTTTGATCCTGCGTGAGGTCTTCAACTGGAGTGCGGAGGATGCTGCCGATACGCTCGGGCTAACGGTTGATTCGGTCAATAATCTTTTGTATCGTGCCCGCAAGAATCTTGAAGTCTCTCAATTTGAAGAAATCCCCGCTTCGGAACAGAACCTGGATCATTTCGTCAATGCCTGGGAATCGGGCGATGTGCATTCGCTGATCCAACTCCTGCACGAAAAAGCGACTTTCGCCATGCCGCCGATGGGTGTGTGGTACGCAGGACGCGAATCCATTCAACGCGCGCTGCAAAATTTTGTCTTCCTGCCGGGCATTCGATGGAAGTTGATTCCGACCTCTGCAAATGGACGTCCCGCCTTTGGTATTTATCGTGAGGAAGGGGAGAACTATCAAGCCGCTGGCTTGCTTCTCCCTGTTTTCGCACAGGGAAAGATCGCGGAAGTTACTGCGTTCCTATCTCCGCAGTTAATTGGGCGATTTGGTTTGCCGCAAATAATATAACCCGTCATTGCGAGGAGATTGCTTCGAGTGGAAGTACACCGCCCTCGCAATGACGTGAATCTGGTTACATCTTCGCTTCGTTGTATCCGTCAATTGCAAGGACAGTATTCGCCACGAAGACCGCCCCGAACATGATCGGGTATAAAGCGGGTGCGACGCCCTGCAATTGCAACTCGACGTAGGTCAGTGCGATGGCGGCAAGGGTCAATCCCGCGCCAGTGAGCTTGCGGCGGCCGATATACAGCGTGCCCAGCCCCATAAAGAAGAAGTTCAAAACAGCAGCGATCCACGGATTCTTTTTCATCTATAACTCCTTTTGAATGTTGGATATATAGTTAAGACGAAAAAGCCATCGCAAACTTCTCGCTTTTTTCAGTCGAGTTTCAAATTGCCATTTTCGTCAAATGCGAAAAACGGGTTGTAAGCCACTTCCCAGCGAAAGTCATCCGGATCCGCAAAATAGGAGCTGTACCCGCCCCAAAAGGCCTTTTGGGGTTCCTTGATGATCTTCACCCCTTTGGATTTCAAATCCTTAATGATCTCTTCTACTTCGGTTTCGCTTTGCGCGTTATAGGCCAGCGTCACTCCTGAAAATCCACTTCCCTTTGGGGAAATCAATGCGTCTTCGGCCAGCTTCTCGCGCGGATAGATCGCAAAGACCACGCCGCCTGCCTGAAAGAAGGCAA
The DNA here is from genome assembly GCA_964549865.1 of uncultured Anaerolineaceae bacterium. Taxonomy (GTDB): domain Bacteria; phylum Chloroflexota; class Anaerolineae; order Anaerolineales; family Villigracilaceae; genus Villigracilis. Next base: position 3,127 of record CAZJYB010000029.1, on the reverse strand, counting down.
CATCATCCTGGCTGGCACTGGATGCTTTCCAGCCGAGAGTCTCGGCGTAGAACTCGTAAGATTTTTTGAAATCTTTTACACCAAGTGTAATAAGATGCAGATGTTGTTTCATATTATTCTCCTTTCATGACGGATTATCCCAGGGCGCGCCTCCACGCCCATGTCCGCCTCGTAACGACCCGTGAATTGCTTCTGCCAAATCCGGCATCACATCCGCTGTGGCGGCGAGCAGGCCGAAACAGCCCGCGATCATCATATCCCCGAATGGGACAGCGAAATACGGCCGCAACGATTTACGATTTACGATTGATGATTTATGATTGAACATGCTTCTTCGCGGGCCGGTAACAACGATATCAAAATCATCCTTGTCAAATTCAAATGGAGTCTTGCCGTACACCAAAGCACCATGCCCCATGTCGTCGAAAATATCCTGATGCTTCAGCGAGCCATCTGCCAATGCGCGGATATAGGCTTCGAGCTTGGGCAGGTCGATCTCGCCCGTGTGATGTTCGAAGACTCCATCGATCCCATCACCCAGACGAAACGCGAGCGTATGGAAATTCCCTACGTTGACAATGATTTTTCTCTCAGGCTTTGCAACGACTGGGTCAAAGGTCGCGCCCAAGATTGCCGCAGGGGCGGTGTCCATCACGATCAGTGGACAGGGCAACCTGCCTGCCGAGTCTGAGACAGATTGCAGGCGAGTCATGATTTTAGGTATGTCGTTTGAGAGATAGGCAAATGCAGAAAGTGAATTCTTCGCTTTGATTCTTTCATCAAGATAATCAAAACGAAATTGTCGATCTGAGACCCCAGCGGGGGCGTTGCCATGATCGAAGACCGCGACTGCAATTGCTTCCAGGTCGTTCAACGAAACACCGTAATCCGCGAACGTTTTGGAGATCAATTCAAAATCAAAGTCCTTCAATTCAAGACGGCTGATCGCCGATAGTTGACGGCTTTCTTCCTCTGAAATGATCCTTATTCCCAACGCTTCCACTTTATCCAACTCATCATTGAGTGTCGTCGCGGCAGGCGGCGTCATGTAAACATCGATCCCTGCGCGCGCAACTTCTTCAATGGCCCAGGCCGAGGGGCCGCCTCCCATTTGATGGCCTGTCAGCAGGACCGCGGTCCGCGTTTGAAGCGCCTGTTTGAGACGTCGATGGACCATCATGGTAGGCGAAGGCAGGACGAGTTTTAATCCGTTTTCGATGTCGAGATTCGAGTTGTAAAGGAAAATATCCTGCGTGCCAGTGCCGATGTCTACAGTCAGAATTTTCATATTCTGTTATGTTGTGGCGGCAGTGCAACTGCCGCCACAACCTTTGTTATATTTCAATTCCAAGCCACATGCGGATAAAGTAGCCAATGATGAATGAGAAAAGCGCCACGCCCAGGCTTAAGCCTGCCATTTCCAAAAACCTTTCGCGAAAGGATTCGCCCTTGGCAACAGCGATGTAGTAATTAAACACTGCAATGATGACCACCGCGGTTGTCATGGTGATGGCGAGGTCTATATAATAGTTTTCGATCAGCAGATAAGGCAGCACAAGCAGCGCGACCGTACAGATATACGCAATGCCGGTGTAGAAGGCAGCGCGCGCGGGCTTTTTCTTCGTATCTTCCGTTGAACGCGTGGCAAGATATTCGCTGGCGGCCATGGACATGGATGCCGCAATGCCGGTGATCAGGCCGGAGAGGGCGATCAATTTTGTATTCTGCAAGGCGAGCGTCAGCCCGGCCAGCGCGCCGGTCAGTTCCACCAGCGCGTCGTTGAGGCCGAGCACGATCGAGCTCGCGTATTGCAGTCGTTCCTCATCGAGCATATTGACCAGCTGTTCTTCATGCTCCCTTTCCTCACGCTTGTAAGTTTCCACTTCCGGTACAAATGCGATGACCTGATCGTAATCCTTTTGAACGCCCTCCTCGCTTTTCTCCATGAGCTTGATGGCGAAAGTGAACCCGAAGAAGACACCAAGCAGGTAGTACATCCACATGTTGAAAAAATAGGGAGGCGCATCCTGCCCCGTATATTTGCGCAGGCCTTCATAGTGTTTTAACTCATCGTCTGCGATATGCAGAAGGATCTTTGCGTTCTCCGGGGAGTTGATCTTGCCTGCCAGGCGTTTGTAGATTTCATGCTCGGTGATCTCGATTCGTTGAAAGACCAGTAACTTTTTGCGAATGTCCTCTGTAAGTTGCATGCCATCTCCTTTGTATTGTCGATAATATTGTAAGCGATTTTCCTTAAAGAAAAGATGCGCCCGCAGGCGCATCTTTTGTGTTATCGAGCTCGTTATATTTTTTGCAAAACAAAATACCAGTACTTACGATTATCGAGATGGGGGGTGCCGTCCTTCGGCGCATCCGGCTTGAGGCCGGCGAAATGATAGAACGATTTTTGAAGGATGGTGGGGATCAGTTTATGGACGAGATGCAGGCGGCGTTCGCGGTCCAGTTCCATGGCCTTCAGGACGTTCTCTGTGATCTCCTCCTCCTTGACAAGCTTTAACCCCATGCTCTTTAATTGCGCATGCCAGATCTCCACTTTTTCCTCGTACCGCAGATCTGTGTAAAGAAAATAGCCATTCGGTTTTAAAACACGTTTGACGTGCTCGAAGAATTTTGTGATGTTGGGGTAATACAGGGAGGCTTCCACGTTCACCACAACATCGAAGGAATTATCCGGGAAAGAAAGCGCCTCGGCATTCCCGTGGTGGAAATGAAGGCCATGGAGCTTGTAATGGCCTCGGCAAAATTCGATGGCGCGCGTGGAAAAATCCACCCCTGTGTAGGATCTTGGTTTAAAGTGGCGCATGATGAAATTTGCACCGCCGCCGCGTCCGGAGCTGACCTCGAGCACATCGCGGCCGTCCCAATCGATCGATTGGGCGACATGGTGATACAACTGAATGGGATAACGATGTGGTTCATCCTCGACCTGAAGGTGGAGCGGGGTCTGTCCTTTATGATGATTCGTGTAGCCAAAATTCATGAAGATGGCGTCCTTGTCCTTGTCCACATGCGAGAGAAATTCATATTGCAGCCGGGCGAGCAGGCTTTTGACATTCGGGAAATGGTGAAACAGGAGCTTATTAAGCATTTTTATCCTATGGGGGTG
>CAZJYB010000028.1:0-30741 GCA_964549865.1 uncultured Anaerolineaceae bacterium | reverse complement strand
TATCATCTAAGCATGGATAAAGCCAAAATATACATCGGAGAAATAGCACACCAAATTCGTCACGCTAAAATGTGCTTTGAAGACTATAAAAAAGCGAGGCAAGATAATGATATTCCGCTAATTTTCCTCCACGTTCACCATTTTGTTGTCCATGCCGCTAATGTTGGAAAGATTCTTAGACCTAAATCTACAAATCCGCGCACGCAAATTATTAATAAATATTTTGACTTGACCAGCATTGATTTGGCAGAGCTTAGCAGTCTAAGAGGTCATTTGGAACATTTTGACCAGCAGCTAGATAAGTGGATTGAAAACCACGACGGACACGCTTTCTTTGATATGAATCTAGTCAATGGCACTCGCGGCTTTCCAGAAAAAGCATTTCTGCGTGCCATGGATGGAGATGTTTTCAAGTTTTTTGGTGAAAGTTACGATCTCGCTGCAATGCTTACTCAATTGCTTGAAATAGAAAAGCAAATCCCGGAAGAGCGGCGCGATGAATCGTAAAGACTTTGTGCGTCACATTTACAATTTAGAGTGCGCTTGCCAAGAGAATCGGCCGGATAAATCCCTTCCTCAGTTCGCACGAAGAAGCTTAGAGTCGGTTCTTCGCCACCCTTTTAGCAATCACAATAATTTTCATTGAACGAGTATTGCCCCAGCTTCCACCGGATCAAATCCATTTGGCCATTGTGTGTACGAATTATATTTTGCCCCGTTTAGATTGGCTCCGCTCAGGTTGGCATCGATCAATTGGGCAAAGCTCAAGTTCGCATTGTTCAGCCTGGCTCCGCTCAGGTCGGCTCCGCGCAGGTTCGTGTCGCTCAGGTCTGCTTCTAATAGAACTGCCCCATGAAGGTTGGCCTTTTCCAGGTTAGCCCCGTCAAGATTGGCGCTGCTCAGGTCGGCATAGCGCAGCCTGGCCTTGTCGAGGAAAGCCCCGTTCAGGTCAGCACTGCTTAGGTCTGCCTTGCTCAAGTCTGCTTCGCTTAAGTCGGCTTTACTCAGGTCGCAGCTTGCGAATTGCAGCGGCTTGGTTCCGGTCAGGAGAGCGTCGAGCTCATCTTTTGTATATTGCATGGGCTTGCCTTTCAGGTTTCTTCATGGATAAAACATTATAACTTTTCCAGCTCTTCCCATCGATGATACGCCTGCGCGAGTTCATCTTGCATTTCTTTTAACTGATCGACCACCCGCGTAATCTTGGCATTGTCTTGTTGATAGAATACCGGGGTAGCCATCTCTGCAGTCAGCGCGTGGACATCGGCTTCGAGTTTTTCGATGCGCCGCGGCAGTTCTGCGAGTTCGCGTTTTTGGGATTCAAGTGCGCGTTGTTCCTTGTAGCCAGGTTTTTTAGATGATCCTGCAGCTGTATCATTTTGTTCGACGGCGAGTTTGCGCGGCTTTTGTTCCGGCTTCGCCAACTCATATTGCCGCAGCCATTCATCGTAACCGCCCACTGTTTCAATGACTTTTCCACTGCCGTCCATTGCCAGTGTGCTGGTGACAATGTTATTTAGAAAGGCACGGTCATGGCTGACCAATAACAAGGTGCCATCGTACTCAAGCAACAGGTCTTCGAGAATTTCCAGGGTTTCAACATCCAGGTCGTTGGTGGGTTCGTCCATCACGAGCAGGTTTGCCGGCTGCGCAAACAGACGCGCCAGTAGCAAACGGTTGCGTTCGCCGCCGGAAAGCGCACTGATAGGCGCATTGACACGATCTTTAGAGAAAAGAAAATCCTCGAGATACACATTCAGGTTGCGCGTGCTGCCGTTGATGGTGACGTTATCACTGCCCTGTCCCACATTATCCAACACGGATTTACCCTCATCCAGCTGTGCGCGCAGTTGATCGAAGTACGCGACCTCCAGATTTGTCCCGTATTCAACAGTGCCGCTTTGCGGAGTCAATTCGCCTATGAGCAAACGCAGCAAAGTCGTTTTACCAGAACCATTCGGACCAATGATGCCAATCTTGTCGCCGCGTTGAATGGTGGATGTGAAATCACGGACGATTGCCTGTTCCCCGATCGAGTAATTGGCGTTTTCCACTTCGATCACGATTTTGCCTGAACGTTTTTCTCCCTGAATTTGCATGCGTACCCTGCCAGGCCGTTCGCGTCGCGCGAGTCGTTGTTCGCGCAGGCGCTTGAGCGCGCGCACACGTCCCTCGTTGCGTGTGCGGCGGGCTTCGATGCCTTTACGGATCCACACTTCCTCCTGCGCCAGCTTTTTATCGAAGAGAACGTTTTGTTCCGCTTCAGCGGAAAGCATGGCTTCCTTGCGTTCGAGAAAAACCGGGTAACTGCAATTCCAATCGAACAAACGGCCGCGATCCAATTCGACGATACGGGTGGTCAATTTTTGCAGAAAGACGCGATCGTGTGTGACAAATAGCAACGTACCGCCCCACCGTTTCAGAAAACCTTCAAGCCAGTCGATGGATGCGATATCAAGGTGATTGGTCGGTTCGTCGAGCAAAAGCAGATGCGGGTCGCGGGCCAGGCCTCGGGCAAGCATGACGCGGCGCTTCATCCCCGCGGAGAGAATCTCAAATTTCGCTTCCGCGTCCAATTGCATGCGCGAGATGACCTGCTCCACCTGAAGCTGCGCCTGCCAGTGATGTTCGTCGACGGCTGAGACAGGCGTCGGTGAGTCCAGACCACCGGCTACGATATCAAAAACCCTGCCAACGACTTCCGTGGGAACTTCCTGCGGTAGATAGGCTACGCGTAAATTTTGCTGACGAGAGACGGCTCCGCTTTGCGGCAAAATATCACCATTAACCAGCTTGAGCAAAGTGGATTTGCCCATGCCGTTGCGGCCCAATAAACCCACCGCTTCGCCCTGCTCGATCTGCAAGTTGATCTCTTCAAACAGACGTGGCCCACCAAAGCCGAGACTCACATCCTGTAAACTAATTAATGCCATAAATGATCATTTCCATGAAAAGTTTGGGGTGGGCTTTTTAATCGGAGGCTGCCATCTGCGTTTCTTTTTGTGGTTCCACGGCACGTTGGAATTTTTCTCTTCCTCCCAGCCTGAGGTGCAGGAAATAAAAAGCCAGCATGGCGACCACGCACAGAACGCTGCCAATATACCAGACGTAGTTCGGATTGTAATTATCCATCACGAGGCCCGCGGCCCACGGCCCGATCATCGCGGGAACAGTCCATGTAAGTCCGAAGACCGCCATGTAACGCGCACGCATATCTTCAGGCGCGAAATGGGCAGCCAGCACATTGCTGGTGGGCATGCCGATCATTTCCCCGACGGTGATGATGACCATCGCCAGCATAAAGAGCGGCACGGTCGCGACAAACCCATACATGCTGAAACCGATCATGTAAAAGAAAGTGGCGGCGACCATCATCAGGAATGGGGGATATTTCTTGATGATGCGCGTGGTGGCAAACTGAAAGATCACCACCGTCACGGCGCTGGTGGACATGACCAGGCCATAAAATTGCGGGCCTACGTGATGTACATCACGTAGGAAAACCGAGAGAGAGGTGTACATCTGTTGATATACAAGGATCATCAGAATGGATGCAAGGATGAACCCACCAAATGGGCGGTCTGCCAGAGCAACACGATAACCACGTAATGTGCCAAGCAAGGTTTGGGTTTCGGCATTCTCCCTGGGTTGAGGTTTGGTCTCAGGAAGCAATCTGAAAACGAGGACAGCCGTGATAATACTAATGAGCGCGTCGCTCAGGAAAAGATAGAGGAATGAATATGAGGCGAGGAAGCCGCCAATGGTCGGCCCGATGATCCACGCGAAGTTGGATATCACACGCATCATGCCAAAGCCTTCGGCGCGCTTTTCGGGTGGCAGGATATCGGCGATCATGGCCTGATGTGCGGGAAGTGCAGTGCTGCTCATCAAACCAACGAAGACGGACAATCCATAGAACATGTAAAACTTATCCACAAAGCCGAGCGTGAGTCCGCTTAAAGCGCTGGCGACGAGTCCAAACAGGATGACGCCGCGACGGCCGAAGCGATCTGCCAGTGCACCACCGATCGTGCTGCCGATCATGCCAGCGATCGAATTGGTCGCAAGGATAATGCCGGCCTGCGTCATACCTACACCGAATTTTTGCGTTACGTACAGGGCAAAAAAGGGCATGAGCAGTGTATTCCCGATCACGTCGATAAAGTGAGTGCCTGCAACCACCCAATACGTACGCGGAAATTGGTTATATGTGGTCTTAAAATTCTTAAACATCCTTCTCCATATCGTAAACTTGCGGGTTTACACAATTCGGCAGTCGCTCACCTTTGAGACCCGCGATCAGGTTCTGAGCCGCAAGCAGGGACATCTTATCACGCGTCTTCCGGGTGGCGCTTCCAAGATGCGGGACGATGATGCAGTTATCCAGCCCGAGCAAGGCGCTCTCCATGGGCAAAGGCTCGGGGTCGGTCACATCCAGCGCGGCCGCAAATATTTTATTTTCTTTCAGAGCATCATATAAGGCCGTTTGGTCCAAGACACCGCCACGTGCGGTATTCACCAAGATCGCTGTGGACTTCATCTTCGCAAGGAATTCTGCGTTAACCAGATGATGCGTTTTTTCATTAAGCGGCACATGGATTGAGACAAAATCGGATTCGCGCAATAAAGTATCGAGTTCAACAGACTGCGCGCCGTAAACAGGTTTTGCAGTTGGGCTGTAAAACAGTACGCGCATATCGAATCCCTGCGCGCGTTTTGCAACCGCCTGGCCGATGCGGCCCAATCCGATGATCCCAAGCGTCGCACCTGTAAGATCAGCACCAAGCAGCAGGCTGGGACTCCATGTGACCCATTTTCCTGCCCGCAGGAATCTATCTGCCTCAACGATGCGGCGCGCGGCTGCCATCATTAAAGCGAAAGCCTGGTCTGCAGTGGCATCTGTCAACACGCCGGGCGTATTCCCAGCGGGGATTCCGCGTACAGTCGCGGCGGCGATGTCGATATTATCCACGCCCACCGCCATATTGCTGATGACTTTAAGTCCCGGGCCGATCGCGTCCATCACTTCGCCATCTATTCTTTCGGTCAGCATGCAAAGGATTCCGTCTGCAGCGCGGGCGCGCTCGATCAACTGCTCACGCGAAGGAGGCAGGTCGTGAGGCCATATATCGGGTTGAAAATGTTCCTTGAGCAGGAGCAGGCCGGGGTCCGGGATGAGGCGGGTGACGAATATTTTTGGCGAAGGCATGTCCCAGAGTATAATCGCGCTCATGAGCAAAATAAAACAACCGAACTCGCGTCACTGTTTCATCTGCGGAATGGAAAACCCGGTTGGCGTGCATTTACACATGTATGAAGTTGAACCGGGTGTGATCGAGGCAAACTATATTGCGCCCGATCATTTTCAGGGATATCCCGGCGTTCTGCATGGCGGCATTGTGGCCGCGCTGATCGATGAGGTGAGCGGCCGCACACACATGGGGAGCGACCCGCAAAAGCCGCGCTTTCTCTTCACAGGAAAAATGGAAATAAAGTACCGCAAGAACGTACCGATTGGGAAAATGTTGAAGATCATTGGCAAGGCCGGCAGGAGCAAGGGAAAGATCGCTGACGCGTGGGCCGGCATTTACGATGCAGAGACGAATGAACTGCTTGCTGAAGGGACGGCCATGCATATCGATGTGCCAACCGAACAATTCGACACTTCCCAGCTGGCAAAATTAGGGTGGAAGGTTTACCCGGAATAAATAAGGCGGACATGAGCTCAAAAGGGGATAGTGAACCCGAAGCTCGACCGCTACAAATTGCCTGTTACTTTTTTCGACCCTCCTGCAACATATTAACGTGTGTTTAAAAAACGCAGGAGGTTTATGACCACCCTTATGAATACAAAAACACAGAGTTTGCCTTTGGAGGATGATCGGCTCGCGCTGCTGGCCTGTACAGATACGGAAGCTTTTGCCGAGCTGTATCGCCGCCATGTGACGCGCGTCTATCGCTATCACATGGCACACACGGGCAACATCAAAGACGCGGAGGATCTCACATCCCAGACTTTCATGGCTGCGCTTGAAGGGATCCGCTCCTTTCGAGGCAGCGGATCATTCGCGGCCTGGATCCTGGGGATCGCTGCCCGGAAGAAGGCAATGCTCTTTCGCGGCAGCAGGCCGCAGGTCCAGCTGGAGGCGGCGCTTCACATCCCGACTCCGCAATTTGCCACCGATAAATTGGCGAATCAGCGCCTGAGACTCGAATCCATCGCCCGCGCCCTGCAACAGATCAGCCCGGAGCGCGCGGATGCCATCACCCTGTGTTTCTTCGGCGGGTTGACGAATCTGGAAGCCAGCCGTGTACTGCGTAAAACTGAAGCTGCTGTAAAGATGCTCGTCTCACGCGGGTTGCAAGACCTGCGCGAACGAACCTCCCTCAGAATGGAGGTGGAGGAATGAATCAATTCGATAAGAACGATCCAATCGAAAACCTGCTCAAGGAAGCGGCAGATCAGGTCAATCCGCACACCATGTTTGTAACGGAGTTGGAGAAAAATTTAAAGGATGCGCACCGACCGCGCAGTTCATTTTCTTTTCCGTCCTTTAATGGGTTCATGCCAGCCCTGGGCAGTATCGTGCTCCTGATCGCGATCGGGTTCTTGATGACCTGGGTATTTAGATCACTACAGCCACAAATTGGTGCGAGCGAGGATTTATTTGGAGAAGCTACACCAACACCTGAACCACCCGTAAAAACATTTGATTACATGGTACAGCCCAACGATACCTGCAGCTTCCTGGCGGAAAAGTTCGGTGTTACAGTGGAAGAAATCGTCAGCCTGAATGGCCTGACCGATTCCTGCATAATCTTCACAGATCAGCGATTGAGGATCCCAGTCAACGGCAACAACACCCATACGGCCGAGGGCGTTGCCTACGATTGGAACGGAACCGTGCTCTACCTGAACGCGCCTTTCCCGGAAACACCCGCGGAGATGAAGATCTATCTCGCAAAGGATGAGGTGCGCGCGACAGTGGAAGATGCGAACGCGCTGGCCGCGCAATTTGGCATGAGCGGCGAGGTATATCAAATCGCCCATGAACTGGGTGGTATAAGCCATTACCTGGTCGTGGATGGGAATGAATATCTACTCGTTTTCTCAGACCGATATTTCACTTACTATCCAAGTTACGCCGATTCGGTAAACATAACCATTACAGGTGAGAACCCGGACGCCGAAACATTGATCAACCAATTTATGCAGGTACACGGATTTAACTTCGACTACAAGATCGAGTATTCCGAATTTTTCAGTGGTTATCTCGTGCTTCCACTCACGCCGGATGGATTTATGCTGCATCACGGGCATTTCAGTTTTGGCGGGATGACCTTCCAATTCGATCAAAACGGCATTGTGAGTGTAGATGCCAGCCTGTTGAAGTACGATGAGGCTGCCATTGCGGGAGTTATCAGCGCAGAGCAGGCCTTCCAGAGGCTGTTGGATCCCAATACGCTCTACGGCTCGCAGATGGCGGGGCACTCTCCTTTGACACATGTTGATACATGGCTCCGCGTTCGTCCCCTGGACGAGAGCATTTCGTATTATGGCTTCCTAAGTTCCACCGGAAGATCCATCTCGGGTGCCGCGCCGTTGATTAGACTGGATGGTTACACGGTCACAGGCAACATATCCGATATCAGCGAAAACATGCCAAACACCTTCGTCGAAGTTACAGGTAAATTCCACGAAAGCGACGGTGTGAAAACGTTCGAACTCGAATCGTGGAAAATTTATGATGGATACGAAGAGGGATATGAAGGAACGATCAACCGTGAAGGAGAACAGGTTTTCTTCACGGAGAGGTTCGAAGGGAACAAACTGATGCTGGCAGACCTACCTGCGGATCTATCCCTGCCTGCTGAAAACATGTTTATCATAGGCGTGACGCGCGGCGATGTCTTCGAGTGGAAAAGCATCAGTAACGGCGTACAAGGCGGGGGTGGAGGCGGAGGCGGTTCAGCCTTCTTCAAACTTAATCTGTCCGGCACGCCTGTACCCTTGCCCACACCCGGGCCGGCAGATGAAACAGTTACCGCCGCACCTCTCGACGGTGTACGCGGCATCTTCACGGTCAACATCCACCGCCAAGCGGATGGATCTCAACGCACTGAATACGGCTTTATTGTCAAAAATAGCGATTACGAGTATGCATCGTTCATGCAGCTCGAAGGCGATTCATTGCAAAACCTGGAAGCCTATCACAATCGCCCAGTCACCATCTGGGGAACGCCGGATCATAACGACGAGGAAGGCGTCCTGGTTGTGAAAGTGGATCGTTATCAAATTCCGTTCCCAGACCTGCAATTCCAGATCTTGCGCGGCACGCAAAGAGCAGCCGTTTTCGGGAACTGGGAAGTGGTCCTCTTTACAGCCGAAGACGGTACCACCTATGTAGAGCTCTATCCCATAGGTGAACCGAGCAGTGCCATTATTGCCGTAGAGGGAGACCCCGTATTGGAGGAAGTGCTGATCGTTCCGGATGAATCCTTTGGTGGTTATCCAGCCATGCGAGTATTCAGCAGCACCATGGCAATAAATCCGGAGACCGGTCTGGCAACAGAATTCACCATGACTGCCGACCAACCTTACATCATAGGTGCACCAGGTTCGCAGGAAAATCCTGCGCCTCCCAACGCTACTATTGAAAAGTTCGAACTGGTTTACTTTACGCCAGATCGACGATTCCTGATCCCGGACCCAACTTCCGAGCCGCCTTACCTGCAACCCGTTTGGAGATTATCGGGCCATTACAGCGACGGCACCGAATTCGAATTTCTCCTTCAAGCCTTGAAAGATGAATTCCTGTTACCGGAGAGGGAAGGCATGTAGCACCAGGATAACCAAATCAGGAGGCCATCATAGTGATGGCCTCCTGCTGTTTAACGTGAGTTTGTGCCCGAGTCGCTTATAATCATGAGCATTACGGAGGCACTGATGATCACTGCGTACCACCGTCCACAGACTCTCGACGAAGCCCTGGCGATTCTTTCAAAACCAAATACACAGCCTCTCGGAGGCGGGACGCTTCTTTCCCAGCCCCAAACTGATCCTGTCCAAGTGGTGGACCTGCAGGCCCTCGGCCTTAACTCTATCAACAAAAAAGGCAACGACCTCGCGATCGGCGCCACCGTAACCCTTCAAGAATTATTTGAATCAAAAGACTGCCCGCCGGCGTTGAAGACCGCGATTAAATTCGAAGCGCCATTGAACCTTCGTAACGCCGCCACGGTTGCAGGGACACTGGTCGCAAGCGATGGGCGATCGACATTCGCAACAGTACTGCTGGCATTGGACTCGAGAATCGATATTCGAAATTCGAAAACTGATTCTCGAGTATCGAGTATTGGCGAGTATATCCTGGCACGCCCGCGCGGGCTGATCACCTCCATCACCATACCGCTCAACACAAAACTTGCCTTTGAATCCGTCTCGCGCACGCCGGCAGATAAGCCCATCGTGTGCGCTGCCCTCGCACAATGGACATCCGGCCGTACACGCCTCGTGCTCGGCGGCTATGGGAAGAGTCCCCTGCTCGCGATGGATGGCACCGAAGCGGATGGTTTGGAAACTGCGGCGCGTAATGCTTATCACGAAGCCACAGACGATTGGGCTTCTGCCGAATATCGCATGGACGTCGCTGCGACGCTGGCGAAGAGATGCCTGGAAAGGATGTAATTCAAACGGGCAACTTGTGTTTTTATGTTTTGTCTTGTAAAATAGGTTTATGTCTTGTTTTACGGAGGTAGCTTAATCATGGAAACTATTGTGTCTCGGCGCGGGCAAACCGTTGTACCTGCTGCGATTCGTGCAAAATACAATATTAAGGATGGCGATCAATTGGTTTGGATCGATGACGGCCAGACCATCCGCGTGATTCCCGTACCATCCGACCCTGTCGCGGCTTTATATGGACGCGGTAAAGGACAGGGTTTGACTCGCAAACTCCTGGAGGACCGAACCAAGTACAGGAAAAAAGAAAATGGCGGATAAAGCCTTTGTACTGGACACTTCCGCGCTACTGGCTTTTATTGAGAAGGAAGAGGGCGCAGAGCGTGTAAGAGAGGTTCTTCTCAAGAAATCCGTCATTATCTACTGGCTCTCGATAATGGAAACAGTTTACATCTCGCAACGCGAACTAGGCGAAGAAGAAGCAGTGACACGATATGCCCTGCTAAAAAAACTCAATGCGAAGATCATCTGGGATGCAGACGAAGCACTTCTGCTCAACGCCGCCCGCATCAAAGCAACACACAGCATTTCCCTGGCAGACTCTGTGATTGCCGCAGTTGCAACCCAGCATAAAGCGATCCTGCTTCACAAAGACCCCGAGTACGAACTGCTTAAAGATGTACTTGAAATGGAAATATTACCGTACAAAAAGTAGCCGCGGGCCTCAAACGGCGAGGCAGGCGAAGAGATGTTTGAACAGTTAATAGATGTAAAAAATATACGATGAAAAATTATCTAAACCCGGACATATTAGAAAGATTTGAAGAACTCATACGAGATGGGAATGCTTTATACCAAGATACTGCTGCGCATAAACTGGTAGTTAGAGACCCAGTGGCCTTGACACAATGGACAACCAGTTGCCTCAATTTATTCGATAAACTATCTGTATCGACCAATCGTTTTGTCACAGAATTTGAATATTATGGGAGAATAACCGGAGCCGGAAACCGAAGTAACATTAATGTTGGAACAGCGCTTGGGGTTTTAAAGTCTGCGAAAGAAGAATATATTCAGGGCCTCGCTATCAATTACCATCTTTCAGTTTCTTCTTCGGTATTCAATGGGTTATTGGACGAAGCTCGTTATTTACTTTCTAAGGAGTATTTGAGGGCTGCGGCAGTTCTTGCAGGCGCGGCTTTAGAAGAAGGTTTAAAAACACGAGCAAGAAGTGAAGGAATCGAGTTCACGAATAAAGACGGACTATCTGACATTGTTGTTAAACTCAAACGCTCTGACACAGGGGTATTAACCGAATTCGAGGCGAAGAAAATCGAACCCATTGGAAAAATTCGCAATGACGCTGCTCATGGCGGGGAATTTAATTATCAGAAACAGGATGTACAAGAAATGCTTGATGAAGTCGAAAAGATATTAAGTAGAGTGCTTGGTAGCAGATAGAAAATCCGCGCAAATCCGTGAAATCTGTGGCTAAATTAATTCTCAACCAAATCCTCCATGGCAACTGCATCGAGATCCTCAGCTCGCTCCCGGAGAACTCGGTGGATTTGGTATTTGCGGACCCTCCCTACAATTTGCAACTTCAAAATGACCTGTACCGCCCCAACAACACCAAAGTGGACGCGGTCAACAACAATTGGGATAAGTTTTCCAGTTTCGCCGAATATGACAAATTCACACGTGAGTGGCTATCCGCAAGCCAGCGCGTCTTGAAAGAAGCCGGCACGATCTGGGTCATCGGTTCGTATCACAACATCTATCGCGTCGGCGCGATCATGCAGGACCTGGGCTTCTGGATCCTGAACGATATCGTCTGGGTAAAGACAAACCCGATGCCGAACTTCCGCGGCGTACGCTTTACCAATGCGCATGAGACGATGATCTGGGCGCAGAAGAAAAAAGGTGCGAAGTACACATTCAATCATCATTCGATGAAGGCATTGAATGAAGACCTGCAAATGCGCAGTGATTGGACGATCCCGATTTCAACCGGAAAAGAAAGAATTAAGTCCAACGGCACCAAGGCGCATCCCACGCAGAAGCCGGAGGCATTGCTATACCGGGTGTTATTATCAAGTACGAACAAAGGCGACGTGGTGCTCGATCCATTTTTCGGGTCAGGCACAACCGGTGCGGTGGCAAAGAAATTGGGACGTAACTTTATTGGCATCGAGCGCGACAAGAAGTACATCAAGGTCGCGCAAAAACGCATCGACGCAGTAGAAGTATCCCCTGCCGAGGCCTTGACCCTGACCGATAAACGGAATCAGGCGCGCGTCCCGTTCGGAGCGCTGGTGGAGAATGACCTGCTCAAGGTCGGTCAAAAGTTATACTTCGCAAAAGGTCATCGCGCTGCAATTATCCTGTCGAATGGACATATCAAATGCGGAAAGATCGTTGGTTCCATTCACTCAGTCGCAAAGGAATTGTCCAATGCACCCGCTAACGGCTGGGACGTCTGGTTGTATAAGGAAAACGGGACATTCAAAGTGATCGACGAATTACGGCAAAAGATATCCAAACGATCGAAATAGAACGATAAAATAAAATGGAAGAGATAGAGATCGACCTGAGAGGCGCCCGCGATACGATAAAGATCGAACAGGTCATCGAAGCTGCCTGTACCACACAAGATCTGCAGCTCGTCATGAAAGGCACTCTGCAAAAATATCCCGGATGCATTCATTGGCATTTTCAAAAGGTGAAAACGGCGGGCACTTTGGAAATAACATACTGGCCCTCACAGGATCGCTGCTGGATTCCACTGAGAGACGACCGTGCAAAACCCTGGGTCGTTGAGATGACGAACGTATTAAAAGCCGAGATCGAAAGACAGGTGAAAACATGAACGCCAGCGGATTTCCTCTCCCTGAAAGGGAGAGGGCAGGGTGAGGGTCGAGTTATGGAAAGCCGGCATCGGATCCATCCTGCCATACTCAAACGTGCACGCGAAATGCGCCAGCCACAAACAGCAGCAGAATCGATTTTATGGCAGCATTTGCGAAACCGTAATTTGGAGTATAAATTTCGCAGGCAACATCCGATTGAAAGATTTATCATCGATTTTTATTGCGCAGAATTAAAGTTGTGTATTGAGATCGACGGCGATTCGCACATGGGAAAAGAACAACAAGAATATGATGCAGTAAGAACGGAGTACTTGGAATCGCTTGGTTACAAAATGATTCGATTCACAAACGACGATGTTCGGCTTGATATTAACGCAGTTGCACAAGAAATTATGAATGCTTGTAATGGGCTGAAAAACAAGAAGGTTTTGGATTAAGATTGCCCCTCACCTAACCTCTCCCCACGGGGAGAGGAACACTAGGAGAAACAATGAACATCAACCTCAAAATCAACGGGATCGATCATGCCGTGGACAACGCCGCGTCAGAAACACTGCTTTCTGTGATCCGCAGGCTGGGTTATTACGGCGTCAAGTTCGGCGATGAAGACAGCCTGAGCGGCTCTGATACCATCTTGTTAGATGGCAAGCCGGTCAACGCCGGAGCCATGCTCGCGGCACAGGCGGAAGGTCATAGCATCGCGACCATCGAGGCGCTAGGCGAACATCCCGAACAGGGATGGAAACTTACCGAAGGGCTGCATCCGTTGCAAAAGGCGTTCGTTGAATCGGGCGCGATCCAGTGCGGTTACTGCACGCCCGCACAGATCCTCGCGGCAAAGTCTCTGCTTGATAAAAATTCGAATCCGAGTGAAGCCGAGGTGCGCGAGGCGATCTCCGGCGTGTTATGCCGCTGCACCGGTTATCTCAAACCCGTGCAAGCAGTTTTGAAAGCCGCCGCGGATTTAAGAGGCGACGAACCCGTGAACCTGGAATCGGTCAATTGGGATTTCGGCCCGCCCAAACCGGATTCGCCGCGCGATGATTTCCCCGCCTCCAATTTGACGGGTGTGCAGACGCGGCCCAAAGTAGTTGTCGCCGACGGGAAAGAGACCTGGAAAACGGTCGGCAAACCAGAGATCAAAGTGGACGCGGTCAAGCTCGTGCAAGGCAAGCCCGCCTTCACAGCAGACTTTGAAAAACGCGGCTTGTTATATGCAAAAGTTCTGCATTCGCCGCACGCGCATGCACGCATCAAAAAGATCGATACAAGCAAAGCCAAAGCACTGGAAGGCGTCGTGGCTGTGCTCACCTGGCAGGATATCCCTCATGTCGTTTACTCAACTGCCGGGCAATCAGACCCGATCCCTGGGCCATTGGATACTTTCTCATTGGATCACAAGCTCCGCTTTGTTGGCGACCGCGTTGCATTCGTCGCGGCAGAGACTTCGGAAATTGCGGAGAAAGCATTAAGCCTGATCGATGTCCAATATGAAATATTGCCCATGATCCTTGATCCGCGCGAAGCCATGGACCCAAAAGCCGTTCGCATTCACGATGAATCCGAATATGTCAACTTTGCAGATTCGGACCCGGAGAAGAATCTCGCCGCGCGCATCCGCATCGATATCGGCGATGTGGAAAAGGGATTCAAGGAAGCCGATCGGGTTTTTGAAGCCGAATATGAAGTACCCAAAGTGCAGCAAGTTTCGATCGAGCCGCATATATGCATTACCTATTGGGATGAAGATGACCGCCTCGTGATCCGCACATCCACACAAGTACCCTTCCATGTGAGGAGAATGCTTGCACCGGTGTTGCAGTTGCCGGTAAAACGAATCCGCGTGATCAAGCCGCGCATCGGTGGCGGGTTTGGCGGCAAACAGGAAGTGTTAATGGAGGACGTGCCAGCACATCTCACCATTGCCACCAAACGACCCGTTGTTTACGAATACACGCGTGAAGAGGAATTTATCGCGGCGCGTTCGCGTCACCCAATGCGCATCAGGATGAAGACGGGCGTGAAACGCGATGGAACGATCACCGCAAATGCCATGTATGCCTTATCCGATACAGGCGCGTATGGCTGTCACGCGCTGACCGTGACCGGCAACACGGGCCATAAAGCCATGGCTTTATATGTCGGCGATGGCGAATATCGCAAATCTCCGAACATCCAATTTTATGCAGACGTTGTGTACACCAACACACCTCCCGCGGGAGCATTCCGCGGCTATGGGGTGCCACAGGGATACTGGCCCGTGGAACGTCACATGGAAAAGATCGCGCGCGCCATGGGCTTCGACCCAATTGATTTTCGTTTGAAGAACACACTTCACCCCGGCGAATATCATCCCTTCTCAACTGCATGGAACGAGGGCCGCGAGCCGCGCCCGGAGATCGTCCACACCATTGGGTTGGAACAATGCGTGGCACAAGGCAGAGCCGCGATCGCATGGGACGATAAATATGGAAACGAGACCTGGCGCGGCACGGGAACAAAACGAAAGGGCATTGGCATTGCGATGGTCATGCAAGGGACAGCCATTCCCTACCTCGACATGGGTGGTGCGTCCATCAAGATGAATGACGACGGTTCATTTAATCTTCTGGTTGGCGCGACAGACCTGGGCACCGGTTCCGATACCGTGCTTGCGCAGATGGCCGCCGAAGTGTTGGGTGTACCCATCGAAGATATGATCACCTATTCGTCCGATACTGATTTCACGCCGTTTGATAAGGGTGCGTACGCGTCATCCACAACGTACATATCCGGGACGGCGGCAGTCAACGCGGCAAAGATCGTGGCGGAGCGCATCAAAGTCCGCGCCGCGATGATGCTGAACCTGGATAAACATGACGACATCAAACTGACAAATCGGCAGGCGATTGCACCGGATGGCAGATCAGTTTCCATGACGGATATTGCCCTTGATTCGCTCCATAAGAACAATCAGGAGCAGATCATGGGCGTCGCGAGCTACGTCTCGCCGGTATCGCCCCCTCCCTTCGCGGCGCAATTCGCAGAAGTCACTGTGGATATGGAAACCGGCGCGGTGACAGTGGACAGGCTCGTGATGGCAGTTGATTCGGGTGTGATCGTGAATCCACTGACGGCTTCGGGCCAGATCGAGGGCGGTATGACGCAGGCCCTCGGGTATGCGGTGTGCGAAGAGATGCGTTACGACGATAAAGGCAACGCCATCGAACGCGACCTGGATCGGTATCACATCTTCAGGGCGGATGAAATGCCCGAGCTTGAAACCATCTTTGTGGAGACGTTCGAGCCAAGTCATCCGTTTGGCGTGAAAGCCGTCGCCGAGATCCCCATGGACGGGGTCGCGCCCGCGGTGGGAAATGCTGTGCTGGACGCGGTGGGTGCAAATATAGACTCAAACCCGGTCACACCGGAAAAAGTCTGGCGGGCCCTGAAGAAGTAACATTGCAGAGACGCAACATTTTGTTGCGTCTCTTTTATCCTTTTGTCGCGGGGGAGTACAATTGTAACGATCCTGATGAGTCGCGAAGAAGTTCTCTATCTTATTCCTTACTTTGTTTCACTAGCGCTTTCCATTGGCGTACTTGTGTATACATGGAGCAGGAGGAGAGCCCAGGGTGCGATTGCCTTTGCCTGGTACGTTATGGGCCAGGTGCTTTGGATCGCAGGGTTCATCTTCGAACTGGTCAGCGCAGATATTGCCGGCAAGATCTTTTGGGATGAACTTCAATGGTTCGCAGGGCTTCTGGTCGTCGTCGCGCTGCCAGTCTTCATGGTGGAATACACCGAATATAAACTGGACAGAGCCCGCGTGTTCTTCTGGCTCTCCTTTATTTTCCCATCCATACTCGCCAGCCTCCTGCTTATGGATAAGTATCAATGGATCTACATCAATCCCCGCCTCACCACGATCACACCCTTCCCAGAACTTCGTTACGACTTCACTCCGATTGTGTACACGTTCGCGATTTACTGTTACCTGATCGCCATTTGGGGATTTTATATCATCACCCGCCGCATCCTTCGACCCCATAACCTGTATCGTGCACAAATAGCAGTCATCACCCTGGGGCTTATCATCCCCATCACAGGCACCATCATGACCCTGCTGGATATTCACATCGTCCCACAACGCGACACCGCACCGTTCACAGTTGCGCTGGGCAATCTGATCATGGCCTGGGGCCTGTTTCGATTCCGTATCTTTGAAGTCGTGCCCATCGCGCGCGACCGTGTTTTCGAGGCCATGGTCGAGCCCGTGGTGATCCTCGATAAGAAAAACAAGGTGGTGGATGTCAATTCTGCAATGCTCGCGCTGCTTGGGAAGATGGCGGATGAAGTCATCGGCAGGCCCGCCAAGGAAATATTCGATACCTTTCCCATCCCGATAAAAATGTATACACACGTCTCTTATGCACGCACAGAGGCCACCTACGAGCTTGGTGGGCTGAACATTCATTACGAAAT
The DNA here is from genome assembly GCA_964549865.1 of uncultured Anaerolineaceae bacterium. Taxonomy (GTDB): domain Bacteria; phylum Chloroflexota; class Anaerolineae; order Anaerolineales; family Villigracilaceae; genus Villigracilis. The sequence continues at coordinate 13,725 of CAZJYB010000028.1, read as the reverse complement.
GACCGTGTGGCCGCTATATAACGCCCGCAAGGAAATGATCGGTCGCATCTACATCTCCCACGATATCACCGCAATGAAACAGCTGGAAAACGAACTGCGCAAACTCAACACCGAGCTTGAAGACCGCGTGCGTTCCCGCACATGGGAACTGGCCGATGCGTACGATACCACGCTGGAAGGCTGGGCGCGCACGCTTGAATTGCGCGACAAGGAAACGGAGGGCCATTCACGCCGCGTCACCGATACCACTCTAAAGATCGCCATCGCCATGGGCATCCAGGATGATTACCTCGAACAGATCCGCCGCGGCGCGATCCTGCACGACATCGGCAAAATGGGCATCCCGGATGAGATCCTGCATAAACCCGGCGCATTAAACGCCGAGGAACGGGAGCTCATTCAGACCCACCCCAAGATCGCCTACGATCTGCTCTCACCCATTCCATTCCTTAAACAGGCATTGGAGATTCCCTATTCCCATCACGAAAAATGGGACGGGAGCGGATATCCGCTCGGCTTGAAGGAACATGCCATCCCAATGTCTGCACGCATCTTTGCGATCGCGGATGTGTGGGACGCGTTATGTTCAGACAGGCCTTATAACAAGGCCTGGCCGCGCCAAAAAGCGATCAAATATTTTGTGGAAGAAGCGGGCAAGCATTTTGATCCTCGCGTTGTGAATGTGTTTTTAGGGTTGATTGAAAAGGGTGAGATATAATCGTTGAAAATCCTTTTTTGAGAAACAGCTGAAAATAACATGCCAGATCAAATCTACGTGATAGGACATATCAACCCGGACACAGATGCGATTGCCGCGGCCATGGGCTACGCCTGGCTGCTGCGCGAACGCGATGGGGTGAATACCGTTGCCGCGCGCGCCGGTGCATTAAATCCGCAGACCTCATGGGTATTAAAAACCCTTGGCATTGAAGCGCCCACCCTGCTGACAGATGCCTCCCCACGCTTCGAATCGGTCATGAGACGTCTCGATACGATCCGCCCCGAGTCACAACTCGGCTCAGCATGGACGCTCGCCAGCAAAACCGGCGGGCTTGCCCCAGTCGTCGGTGAGGACGGTAGACCCTACGGGCTGATCAATGGCTTGAGCCTGTTCAAATATTTCACTGAAACACTTGGCCCTCGCCCGGGCGATACAACCGTGCGCGAGTTGATGTCTGCCCAAAGCAAGGAAGCGGCCGATACCTCCGTCCCAAAGTATGCCGCCAACGCACACATCCGCGATTCATTGAACAAACTGCTGCGCGATGAATACAACGATTACTGGGTTGTGGATGAACGCGGCCTGTATCTTGGCATGGCCCAACAACGCGAAGTGCTTAACCCGCCGCGCCTCAAGATCATCCTCGTGGATCATAACGAGGCGCGCCAGGCGATCGCCGCGCTGGAAGAAGCGGAATTATTGGAAATCCTCGATCATCATCGCCTCGGGAATCCATACACACACCAACCCATCCGCTTTACTGTGGACATTGTGGGGTCGACGTCCACACTGGTTACAGAGATGACGACGGAAGCCGGCCTCTCCATGCCCCCGGCACTCGCAGGCACGCTTCTCGCGGGACTGGTATCTGATACGCTCGTCCTGACATCTCCCACCACCACGCCGCGCGACAAGACCGCCGCAGAGAAACTTGCACAGTGGGCCTTCGTGGGCGGAAGTCCGCTCAAAGGCGAAACCATTGCTTCGTACGGCAAAGCTGTGCTCAGTGCCGGCGCCGGACTTTCAAACCGCAAGCCCGAAGAGATCGTCAGCACGGATATCAAATCATTCGAAGCCAACGGATTCAAATTCGACGTGGCCCAGGCCGAAGTAACAGACATTATGCAGATCGCAGAGCACCTTGCCCCGTTGACTGAGTCTCTCAATGACCTGCGCGACAAACGCGGCCTCGATTTCGCCATGCTGCTGATCACAGACGTTGTGCGCGGCACGAGTCGCCTGCTCGTCTCATCCAATGCGCCTCCAGTTCTGGATGATCTCCCCTATCCACCTCTCCCAGACGGTACGCGCGATGCACAAGGCGTAGTTTCAAGAAAGAAGCAGCTATTGCCCGCTGTATTGGGGTTATTAGAGAGATAAAATTTTATCTCATCATTAATTTAATGAAAATAGCCCTCCCATAATGGGAGGGCTATTTTTTGACTTTTCCAGCTACTTAATCGGGCAGTTTATTTGGGCAGGCTCCCAAAGGAACCTCGAAGGCCTCACCACTTACATTGAGTGTAAAGGTGAACAGCTGCGGGCCGCGGCAGACCACAATCTGTTGGTCGCGGAATACGCCGACGCTATCACAGACAATTTCATTCGAATTACCTGTACTGATGATCGGAGTCGGCTGTACGCCTTCCGGCTTGACGATCTCAAAGCTTGCATCCTGTGGGATGGCAAGCAGGGTGTAAGGAACTTTCCTCACACAGAACTGGTCCCACACCACAACATTTTCAGAAGCAACCTGGGATGTCGTCGGCCCAGAGTTCCCGCTGTTGGCTGAAGTACCAGGAGTCGCAGTTGCCTGCAACAAAGCCTTGTCTTCAGGTTTCGCTTGCACGGTGACAAAGGCGAAGGCCAGCAACGTCAAAGTCAGGGTGCCAAGCACGAGCAACGTAAAAGTCTTTTTCATTCGTACCTCCGTAATAGGGTTTGGTTATACAACCACCGCTGCGAAATCTAAACCAACAATTAAATGATGATCGTTGATTCCGGGCCGCGATGCATAACCTGAATCCAAGCGGCATGAGGGTCCTCAGCCGCGGACTACACCCTGAATAACGACCTCTCGGCCGGGATATTATCGAATTGGGTAAGAATTTTCTAAGGCTAAAGCGATAAATAATGAGAGACCATTAATAAGGAGTTGAAATCGGATAAAATCATGGGCAGGCGATCATGAATTTTATTTATCAGGCGATCTCAGAACTTGAAAAGAACAAGGGCTCGGCCGCGCTTTGTACCGTGATAAAAAGCGAAGGCTCCACGCCGCGGCACGTGGGCAGCAAAATGCTTGTTTACCCGGACGGTAAATTCATCGGCACGGTGGGCGGCGGCGAATTGGAAAATCGCGTCATGCAAGCGGCCCTGCAAACTTTGAAAAATGGAAACACTCAAACACTGGCATATAACATGGCCGACCCTGCGCGCGGTGATCCCGGTGTATGCGGCGGCCAGGTGGAGGTATTTGTGGAACCCATCTTTCCTCCCCCGCTGCTCGTCGTCATTGGCGCAGGGCATGTGGGCAAGGCTGTTGCTCATCTCGCAAAGTGGCTTGGCTTTCGCGTGGCCGTCTCAGATGACCGCAGCGACTTATGCAGGCCCGAGGTCATCCCGAATGCTGATGCATATTATCCCGTGACGATGGATAAACTTCCTGAACATATGGACATCGATCAGCGCACGATCCTGATCCTGACCACGCGCGGCTCGAACATCGACGCGGCAGGGATTGCCCCGCTGCTAGACTCCGCCGCGGCTTACATCGGCGTGATCGGCTCGCGCCGCCGTTGGGCCACCACCGTTAAAGCCCTGAAGGACAAAGGAGTCGCAGATGAAAAAATCGCGCGCGTCCACTCACCGATGGGCCTGGAATTGCAGGCTGAGACTCCCGAGGAGATCGCGGTCAGCATCATGGCCGAGGTGTTGATGATCCGTGATAAAGGGACTGGAATGCCGATGAATGGGTAGGGTAGAAACCCTAAAGGGCTCCTGGCAATATCCAATATCGGAATGACGTGAGACCTTTAGGGTTTTATAACGTATAAACATAAGACAAATGGTTCTTGAAGCAAGCCCGTGCATGGGCTATAATCGAACTGTTATCCTACACAAGGAGTGATCCATGGCCAGAATTTTCGATGTTGTTGAATACACAAATGAAATGAACGATGAGATCGTCCACCGCTTCCCCGAGCAGGGCATCGGTGATTATCGCATCGGTTCGCAGGTGATCGTACGCGAGAGTCAGTGGGCTGTATTTTTCCGCGACGGCAACGCGCTGGATGTCTTCGGACCCGGCCGCCATACCATCGCGACCGCCAACATCCCCGTATTGATCGACTGGCTCGGCAAGGCATTCAACGACCGCACACCGTTCCCCGCGGAAATTTATTTTGTTTCTAGAAAAGAATTTGCAAACAAGAAATGGGGCACACCGCAACCCATTATCGTCCGCAATCCGGGCCTGGGGCTGGGTATTGCCCTGCTGCAGGGCTTCGGCAGCTACTCGTTTCAGGTGAAAGACCCGCAACAATTCGTAACGCAGATCGTCGGCAATCAAGCCGCGTATCATACATCTGATGTCGAAGAGCGCTTGCGCAATATGCTGCTTTCGAAATTACAGGATGTGCTCGGAGAAACCGCCGCAAAGAATTCCGTGCCGGAAATGATCGGCCTCACCGAAGAGATCGGTGCAGCAGTCCGCGCAAAAGCAAAAGAGGACTTCGAAGCGATAGGCCTCACGCTCAAGACCTTTTACGTTGGCAACTTAAAGCCAAGTGAAAAATCTGCCCAAGAATTGCGCGACATGGGCATGCTTGATATGACAACCTATACCCAGCTGCAAGCTGCAGATGCGATGCGTGATGCCGCACAGAATCAAAGCGGCGGCGCCGGGCTCACAGCTGGCATTGGCGCGGGCATGGGGATCGGCAACCTGATGGGCCAGGCCCTTCAAGGCGGCATGCAAGGTGGATCTGCCGGCGCGAAGATGCCGGATGTGATGACACCCGCCGAGGCCGCTCAATTCATGAAGGTGACCGAGGATGATATTCTCGAAGCCATCAAGGATAAGAGCCTGAAAGCCAAGAAGGTTGGCAAGGCGTATCGTATCAGCAAGGACAACCTTGAAACATTCATGAATAGCGATTAGTAGTTAGCTTTTTGGTAAAAGAGACCTTCCAATTGGAAGGTCTCTTTTTGTTAATTCCATTCACTCTAATTCTGAGATCACATCGACGACGCTGTCCAGGACATCACTCGCCAGCACAGACGCCGTCGTACCCAGGTCTTCTGCAGCAAGCAACCCGGCCTGCGCGTGGATATATGCGCCGGCAACCGCCGCTTCGTAGGCATCCAACCCTTGTGCACGCAAACCGACGATCAACCCGGCGAGTACATCGCCTGTGCCTGCGCGTGCCAGGGCCGGCGTTGCAACGGGGATGATGGTCACGCGTTCATCAGGAGAGGCGATCACAGTGAATGCACCTTTCAAGACAACGACATGTCCCCACTCTTTTGCATACCTGCCCGCAACCTGCTGGCGATTATTTTGAATCTCTTCCTTTGATAATCCAGTCAAGACAGACATCTCGCCAGGGTGCGGCGTGAGGATCGCGGGCGCCAAAAGTTTTTTATGCCAATCACTGATCTGAGCGAGATGACGTAATCCGTCTGCATCGCCAACAAACGGTATTTTTATGGAAGAGATTACGCTTTCGATAAATTTTCTTGTCGAAAGTAAATTTCCGAGACCTGGACCAATTAAAAATGCAGTCACGCGATCAAGATTTTGCAAGAAAACCTCAGCGGCATTTTCTGAAATAAAACCTGCCTCATGAGGCAGGGGTATCCACGTTGCTTCCGGCAGATGACCGGCAAGCGCAGCTTGTATCGGTTCCGGCACAGCCATCCGCACCAACCCGGCCCCGATGCGGTACGCGGCTTTTCCTGCAAGCAGCGCAGCGCCCGGGTAGTTAACAGAACCGGCTGCGATCAATGCAGTCCCAAATATCCCCTTGTGCGAATCGGGCGTACGTTCGGGCAAAAGCGCAGAGACCATTTCATGACCCGCAACCTCGGTGTTTATTTGATTGAACGACTTTAGATCTTTTGGCAGGCCGATATCAACAACCTCCAGATCACCGACCATTTCAAACGCAGGTAATTTCAGCAGGCCCTGCTTCACCGCAGCCATTGTGATCGTCCAATCTGCATGGATGGTTTCGGGCGCGGCCGCACCACTATCGCAATCCACGCCGGATGGACAGTCTACTGCAACAACAAATGGAGGAAATTCCATTTCAGAGATGATCGCAGCCGTGTCTGCAAGGATTTTTGCCGCCTCAAGCTTAAGCGGAAGCTTGATCCCCGTCCCAAGCAGACCATCCAAAAGGACATCGGACTTCTCAAGAAAGTCCCGCAGCGTTATAAAGTTTTTGTCATTTGCAAATCCGGCGACCACGCCACCCGCGTCCAGATAGCGCGCCACCAATTCATCGTTCTCTTTTCGTTTTACCAGATACGCATGGGTAAGCCAGCCTGCCTCTGCCAACCAGGTGAGCGCGACGAGCGTATCTCCCCCGTTATTCCCCGAACCCACCAGCCCGGTCGCTTCCTCCCAGCCATTCTCCTGTCCCATGGCATGGACGAGTTCCGCGAGTCCGCGGCCGGCGTTTTGCATCATCTCGCCATAGGAGGTGCCGTTCGCATCGGCTTCTTTTTCCATGGCGCGCATCTGGGTAACTGTAACGAGTTTCATGGGATCAATTAAACCACAAACACCTGCACTTGCGTCAGGTGCAAGTGTGAATAAAGACGAACAGGGATGAGTTTTGTAGTTGGCTTTGGAGTTTTGCGACTCAGCCTCGAGCTGAGAACGATCTTCGATGACGATTTTCCTCATTCGGTTTATACTCCACCAGGGCAGTTCCACATCTCAAAATGATACACTTGGAATAGCGAACAAGCGTTCTGGCATACTATAATTTGAGGCATGGCAATCGAAATGCAAACCACCCAAGATTACATAGACCGTCTGAATAGCGTGAAGCGCTACATCCGCGATCACATCGACGAGCCATTGAATCGCGAGGTGCTGGCGGCTGTCGCTGGTTTCTCCATTCCGCACTTTCACCGCATTTTTACAGGTCAAATGGGCGAGAACATTTCGAACTACGTGCGTCGCGTTCGCCTGGAGCGCGCGGGCCGAAAACTGCGCATGGGCGCAGTGGACATCACCGAGGTGGCACTGGCCGCCGGGTACGATTCGCATGCGGCATTCAGCAGGGCCTTCAAACAACAATATGGCTTCAGCCCCAGCGAATTCCGGCAGCTTGGGTGCAGCGCGGCAACTCAAATTCTAACGAAGGAGAAATCCACATGAAGATCAAACTCGAAAGTATCTCCATAGACAATTATGACAAAGCCTTGAAGTTTTACACCGAGGTGCTCGGTTTTGTGAACAAGCGCGACATCCCGCTGGGTGGAGGCGCCCGCTGGATAACAGTTGTCTCGCCCCAAGAACCGGACGGTACCGAATTGCTTCTTGAGCCAAATGCCGATTACCCAGCCATGAAGGCGCTCAAAGAGTCTCTTGTTAAAGACGGGGTACCGTTCACCGCCTTTGAAGTTGACGACATTCAAAAAGAGTATGAGCGGTTGAAAAAACTTGGCGTCGAATTCACCATGGAACCGACCAACATGGGGATGAGCACCGTCGCAGTATTCGATGATACATGTGGCAATCTTATACAGATCTATCAGATTACCGGCGCTTAAGAAGCGATGAACAAAACCATTCAAGCCAATGTAGCCAATTTGTGGTCTGAAGATCGCGCCCTGCAAAATAAGGCCTATTTTCACATCATTAAGGCCACAGATAAACCCGTGGACTGGGCTTACGACGTGTGGGATGAGATGGTTGAACATCTCACCCATAAAGATAATCACAATCGTGCAATTGCCGCACAAGTCCTTTGCAACCTGGCCAAGAGTGACCCAAAGAACAGGATCCTTAAGGATTTTGATGCCCTGCTTACGGTTACAAAGGATGAAAGATTTGTGACTGCAAGGCATTGCCTGCAATCCTTGTGGAAAGTCGGTGTCGCGGGAAAGAAACAACAGAAGATATATGTTGATAGCCTGGAGCGTCGATTTCAGGAGTGCACGACGGAAAAAAACTGTACGCTGATCCGCTACGACATCATTCAAAGTCTCAGGAATGCATATAACGAGTTAAAGGATGAGAAAATAAAGAAAAAGGCATTGGAGTTGATGGAAACCGAGAAGGACGTCAAATATCGCAAGAAATATGCAGGCGTTTGGAGAGACATCCGATCATTATGAAATCATGCAAATAATATCCTTGCACAAATGTAAAAAATGGTCTATCCTTAAGCCGCGGGTTGCATAACATCCCGCGGCAATTTAATTAATTGCCTAAACATTTTTTATTTCTCTTGGAGGAGAAAATGAAGAAACTGTTCACCCTGGCAAGCCTAATCATGCTTGCCTCGCTCGTCCTCGCTGCATGTGGCGGGGCAGTCGCTACCACCCCCGCCCCAGCCGGCAGCTTGTCCGATCTGGGCGGCCGGGAAATTCGGATCGCAGTGGAGAATGCCTACAATCCGTTTAACTTCATTGACGAGGCCACCGGCGAACCTGTCGGGTACGACTACGACCTCTTTAACGAAGCGTGCACTCGCCTGAATTGCAAGCCCATCTTCGTTCAAACAAGTTGGGACTCAATCGTGGCTGTGATGGGCGGCACCGGCCAGGCTGAGTTCGACATCGCCGCCGACGGTATCACGATCACCCCCGAGCGTGCCCAGAACGTTGATTTCTCCACGCCCTACATCAAACTCTCCCAGCAGTTGCTCGTGCAGGCTGGCGAGACCCGCTTCTCGAACACAGATGAGCTGAAGGCACTGGGCGACTTTAAAGTGGGGGCGCAACCCGGCACGACGAACTACGACCTGGCCGTGGAACTGTTCGGCGAAGATCATGTCGTCGCGTTTGACCAATACGGCCTGATCGTTCAGGCGCTGATCAACGGCGACATTGACGGGACTGTGATGGACAACGTTGCTGGAGAAGGCTACATCGGCGCAAACCCCGACAAGCTTAAACTCGTCGGCGACCCACTCACCAGTGAAGAGCTGGGCTTCGTCTTCCCTAAAGGTAGCGATCTGCTTGAGCCGATCAATCTCGTTCTCGCCGAAATGGACGCTGATGGCACGCTTGCAGAGATTTATGCAAAATGGTTCCCCAGCGCCCCATAGTTTAGTTACCCAGTGATCCAAGCCTGCCGGGAAATCTCCCGGCAGGCTTTATTCTATCGATTGCTTACTTTTTCTCCCAAGAAAACCTTCCATGTCCAGACAACGACCCGACACACCCGAACCATCATCTCAGTCTCGCATTGCGCCGGCGCTTGAACACATGGCCAACTGGCCGTGGTGGTTGATCGTCGCCATTCTGATCGCGCTCGTGATCGTTCTCCAAATCGTTACCAACCAGCGCATGTCCATTATTTTCAACGCGATAGCCGCTGGGATCGGGGTCACGCTGCGGGTCACAGTCACCGCATATGTTTTGGCGGTAATCATTGGGCTGTTCGTCGGTTTCGCGCGCGTCTCCAGTAACAAGATCCTTTTCAACGTGGCGTCGTTTTATGTGGAGGTTGTGCGCGGTGTCCCCATTCTGGTCTTGTTGATGTATATCGCTTTCGTCGCCGTGCCGCTTGTCGCCGATATGCTTGGCGTTCGTACACGCGACTTTCCCAACGAGTTGCGTGTAATCCTGGGGCTGGCGATTGCCTACGGCGCATTCGAGTCCGAGATTTTTCGAGCCGGCATCCAGTCCATTGAAAAGGGGCAAATGGAAGCAGCGCGGGCGCTCGGCATGAGTTATTTTCAGGCAATGCGTCACATTATCCTGCCACAGGCCATTCGCCGGGTTCTGCCGGCCCTCGGCAATGATTTCATCGCCATGCTCAAAGATTCGTCGCTGGTTTCGGTGCTCGGTGTAGAAGATATTACCCAAATCACCAAGTTGTACGCAGCCAGCACCTTTTTGTTTTTCCAGTCGTATAGCATTCTCGCCTTCATCTATCTCAGCATGACGATTTTGCTGTCGCGGATGGTGCGCTCGCTTGAGACCAGGCTTTCAGTACACAACCGCTGACCTCTGCCCATGACCCTTGTCCTTCCAAGCTTCCGCAGTCGCCTCGAAACCCGTCTCTCTAAAGGAGAGCGATAACATGCCTCCCATCATAAAAATCTCCAATCTCGATAAATATTTTGGACGCCTGCATGTGCTAAACAACGTGAGCCTTGAAGTGCCGGAAAAACAGGTGGTCTGCCTCATTGGTCGCAGCGGCTCAGGCAAAAGCACATTATTGCGCTGTATCAATTTTCTTGAAGAACCATCGCACGGAAGCATTGAAGTGGACGGCATCAGAGTGGAGGGCGGTGAAAAAGGAAAACACCACCGCCAGTTGGTTCACGATGTGCGTTTAAAAACCGGCATGGTTTTTCAGGAATTCAATTTGTTCCCACACATGACCGTACTTGAAAACGTGATCGAAGGACTTATCATAGTCAAAGGGATGGAGAGGCAAAAGGCGATAGAACTCGGCGAGGAAAATCTTGACAGTGTAGGATTGTTATTTAAGAAGGATGAATATCCCGGCCGTTTGTCCGGCGGACAAAAACAACGGGTTGCCATTGCTCGCGCGTTGACCATGGAACCAAGGGTAATGCTCTTTGATGAACCCACCTCCGCACTGGATCCTGAGCTTATCGGTGAGGTCCTCAATGTAATGAAGAAACTCGCGAAAGCTGGCATGACCATGCTCGTGGTTACACATGAAATGGGGTTTGCGCGCGATGTGGCAGACCGCGTGCTGGTGATGGGAGATGGCGAATTAATCGAAGATGCCAAGCCAGTTGATCTGTTTAGCAACCCCAAAGACCCGCGCACCAGGGCATTAATTGATCGGTATCGCTACGGGGAACAGTAAATGACCATTGCCATCACGCGCGAGATCAGTTCACGATTCAACGAATGCGAGATCACCCATATTGACCGCACACCCATTGACCTGAAGATTGCGCGCAATCAGCACTGGGAATACACCAAAGCGCTTTCAGAGCTTGGCTGTGAGGTCATCAGACTCCCACAAGAACCGGACCTGCCGGACTCCGTATTTGTCGAAGACACAGCATTCATTCTGCCTGAAGTCGCAGTGATAACCAGGCCAGGTGCCGATTCGCGCAAACCAGAAACACAATCCATGGCAAAGACGTTATCCTCTTATCGTTCACTCATGCATGTTGTTGAACCTGCAACTGTGGATGGCGGCGATGTGCTGGTAGTGGGAAAAAATATTTATATTGGCTTATCCACGCGCAGCAATCAATTTGCCATTGATCAGATCCGAAATTTACTTGGACAATTTGAATACAAAGTGACGGGCGTGCAAATGCACGACTGTCTGCATCTGAAAACCGCGCTGACACGCGTGGACGACTCCACATTGCTGATCAACAAAAACTGGGTGGATGCACAGCACTTCAAGAATTATGACCTCATCGAAGTGGACGCCTCTGAGCCTTTCGCCGCAAATTGCCTGCCGATTAATGGGCAGATCATCTTTCCGACTGCATTCCCCAAAACCCGCGCAAATCTTGAAGCGCGCGGCTGCAAAATACAGCCGATCATGGTTGATGAACTTGCAAAAGCTGAAGGCGCCGTCACCTGTTGCAGTTTGATCATCGCCTGATGATCATCATGACGTTCACAAAACAATGGTATGCTTCACGCTCTGCAAAGAAAAAACAGGAACCGATATGCAATAATTAAACAACAAACTCCCTCTCGGGAGTTTGAGTGCGCTGGAGAGGACTTGAACCTCCACGTCTTACGACACACGCACCTCAAGCGTGCCTGTCTGCCAATTCCAGCACCAGCGCATGGCAGGGCGTATTATAATCGTCTTGGATTGCTTGTCAAGCACATCAAAAATAGGAGAATGGTATGGCCAGAATCGTGGTTGACGCAATGGGAAGTGATAATTTTCCTGCGCCCGATGTGGAAGGCGCAGTGATGGCCGCGCGTGAATATGGTGTTGAGATCATTCTCGTGGGAGACGAATCGATCATCAAGCCGGTGCTTGCTTCCATGAATCCGGGAGATCTGTCCATCCGAATTGTACATGCACCCGAAATATTGACAATGGAAGACAAGGGTGAAAATCTTGTTTTGAAGGCACGCAGCAAGGACAGTAAAAATTCAATGGCAGTAGGCATTGATCTGGTGAAGAATGGAGAAGCGGATGCTTTCGTCAGCGCGGGCAACACGGGTGCAGGCATGGTCACGGCCCTCTTCCGTTTGGGACGCATTCGCGGCGTAGACCGCCCGGCACTGGCCCCCATCTTCCCAACAGCTACAGGCACATGTGTTGTTCTTGATATTGGCGCCAATCCGGATTGCAAACCGGAGAATCTTCTGCAATTCGGCATTTTAGGAAGCATTTATGCAGAGAAAGTACGCGGTGTAATAAACCCAAAAGTGGGCCTGATCTCAAATGCTGAAGAAGAGGGCAAGGGCAACGAATTGGTTAAAGCTGCGACACCTTTGTTCAAGGCGTCAAAATTGAATTACTTTGGCAATGTTGAAGGCAAGGAGGTCATTGGTGGTAAAGTGGACGTAGCCGTGACCGATGGCTTCACTGGGAATGTGATGTTGAAATCCTCCGAAGCGGTAGCGAAGCTGATCGTGGATAAAATACGCGAGATCATCAAGAACGGAAATCTTGCCACAAAGATCGGCGGCTTATTGGTAAGGCCGGCACTCGGTGCGATCAAGAAATTACTCGACCCAAGCGAGCAGGGCGCGGCTCCCATGCTTGGCGTCGATGGACTCGTGTTCATCGGCCATGGCCGTTCGGACGCATTTGCCATCAAGAATGCTGTGCGTGTGGCAAAACATGCAGTAGATGTAAAAGTGCTGGATGCAATGAAATCTGCGATAGAAGAAAGCTTGAAAAACTAAAATGAAAATCATCAAAAACGATAAATTAATTCAAAGAAACGGGAAAATTGGTCAATATACCAGCCTGGCTGCCCTGGTCGTATTAGGCGCAGGCATGTATATTTCGTTCAAAAAACCGGAATGGTTCGCTTACTCGATCTTATCTTTGTTATTGGGCTTTACCCTCACCCAGGTGGGCATGTACATGGGGAATCGTTGGGGACGTTCGCCGCGGCCCGATGAAAAAATCGACGCAGGGTTAAAAGGATTGCACAGCGAATTTTATATGGTTCATTATTCCACGCCTGCTTCGCACTTTCTGCTTGGTCCTGCAGGCGCATGGGTACTGATCCCATACCATCAGAGCGGGAAGGTGGAATTCAGGAATAATCGCTGGCGATTAAGCGGCGGCAGCCTTTTGCACAAATACCTGCGTGTCTTCGGTCAGGAGGCATTAGGCAAGCCCCAGGCGGAAGCGCAGACAGAGATCAATTCGCTGCAAAAATTTCTGAACAAAAAACTGGATTCGGTTGATGTCCCCGAGGTGAAGGCCCTCCTTGTTTTTACAAATGACGAGGTGGAGTTGGACGCGGGCGATTCGCCGATCCCAGCCCTGAAACTGAAGCAACTGAAGGAATTCATGCGGCGCGAGTCGAAGATTCGCGTGCTTTCCTCCGACAGGATCGTGCAATTGACGAAGATGCTTGGTTAAGATAAATGGCAAAAAAAGTCCTGGTAAGAATTGCCAACAGCCTGGTAATTTTAATTTTGTTAACGGGAGCATACTTTCGATTTGTCACTTACGGAGATTTCGGGCTTTCCGTGGCAAACCCGGAAACGTCAAGTTACGTCGAATCATCGAAGGCTCCGACATTTTCATGGGATATTTTTGCAGGCAGGCGTTTGTTTACCACAAATCTGCTCTACAAACTTGCCAACGACGTGGGCCGCTGCCCCAT
>CAZJYB010000027.1:0-31299 GCA_964549865.1 uncultured Anaerolineaceae bacterium | reverse complement strand
GATTACCAGCGCGCCCTCGCCTATCGCGGCGCAGTGGATTTCGACGACCTGATCGCGTTCGCATACAAAATTTTCCAGCTCGATCCCGATTACCTCGCGCGCCTGCAATATCGTTATCCTTATATCCTCGAAGACGAGTCACAGGACTCAAGCGAGATCCAGGAAAATATTTTGCGCCTACTTGCCGGCCATGGAAATTGGGTGCGCGTCGGTGACCCCAACCAGGCCATCTTCGAAACCTTCACGACCGCGAACCCGAAATTGCTCAAAGAGTTCATCGCGCGCGAAGCCGACCATAAAAAGGAATTGCCCGTCAGCGGCCGTTCGCAGCCTCACATCATCGAGCTGGCAAATTATTTAATAGACTGGACGAATGCGTCACACCCCGCCCCGGCCTGCCGCGACGCATTGAGCATTCCCCACATCCAACCCACCGCGCCCGAAGACCCGCAGCCGAATCCGCCCGCGGACCCCGAGGGCCTTCGCTTTATCGGCCGCAAGTACACACCGGAAGAAGAAGTGACCGCTGTGGTCAGTTCAATCAAGAAATGGCTGCCCGATCACAAAGACTCCACTGTTGCAATATTGGTGCCGCGCAACACGCGCGGATTTGAAGTCATCGAAGCGTTGAAGAAAAATAAAATAGATTATGTGGACATCCTCGCCAGCACCAACAAAACGCGCGTGGCCGCAGGTGTAATTGCAAATGTGCTCGCGTATTTAGCAGACCCATCCTCGGCGAGCAAGTTGTCGCGCGTCTATCAAGTGTGGCGCAGGGAGTGGCGCGATGATTCATCAAACGAAGAGATCGCCCTGCTGCGCAAGTCCCTACTCTCGGAGGCTGGGAATCTGCTTCGCAAGATCGGCGAAGTGGAAACGTTCGTAGCGCCCCTCACCTCTTCCCCCTCTCCCACAGGGAGAGGGGCCGGGGTGAGGGAGGACTGGCTGTCAACTCTGGGTGAGAATGAAGCGGAGCAAGTCCTCCAGGAATTAAAAGTATTCCGCGTGGCGGTCAATCGCTGGCTAAACGCGGTCACACTTCCCATCGACCAATTGATCCTTACCCTCGCGCAGGAACTGTTCACCGATGCAGCCGATCTCGCATTGGCGCACAAACTCGCGCTTGTGCTTCGTCAGGCCGCCGATGACCACACCGATTGGCGCCTCCCTGAGTTGACCGCAGAACTGGGCGTGATCGCGCGCAATGAACGCCGCTTCATTGGGTTCTCGTCCGATGATTCCGGCTTCGACCCGAACACGCACCGCGGGGTGGTGGTGGTGACGACGATGCACAAGGCCAAGGGGCTGGAATGGGACCGCGTGTATATGATGAGTGTGAATAATTACGACTTCCCATCGCTGCAACCGTTCGACCGCTACATCTCTGAGAAGTGGTTCGTGCGCGATAACCTGAATTTGGAAGCCGAAGCACTGGCGCAACTAAAAGCGGCGCTCTCCACCAATGAATATGACTGGTATACCGAAGGCGCCGCGACACAAACTGCGCGTGCCGATTACTCACGCGAACGGTTGAGATTGTTATATGTGGGTATCACGCGCGCGAAGAAGGATCTGATCATCACATGGAACTCCGGCAGGCAAGGCGACGCACAGCCGAGCCTGGCGATGGAGGCATTGCGAGGGTGGTGGGAAGGAAAATGACTTCTCGTAAAAAAGTCTACATTTTAGA
Source organism: uncultured Anaerolineaceae bacterium (assembly GCA_964549865.1). Taxonomy (GTDB): domain Bacteria; phylum Chloroflexota; class Anaerolineae; order Anaerolineales; family Villigracilaceae; genus Villigracilis. Next base: position 29,609 of record CAZJYB010000027.1, on the reverse strand, counting down.
GAGGGAATTGAGACTAATCCAAGCAACAACTTTATAATGAGTTGAAAACCCAGTTGTACATCCCCTTGACTTAGAGCGCACTCTAAGATTTAGAATCTTGCAAGCGACAGGAAAAATCATGGAATCTATTCTTGCGGAAAAGACCTATACCATTCAGGAAGCTGCTGAAGAAATGGAGCTGAGCACCCACACGCTGCGTTATTATGAAAAAATCGGTCTGCTCCACTCCATTCAACGTGGAGCGAGCGGCAGACGAGTTTATACACAGGGAGATCTGGGCTGGGTGTATTGGCTCAAATTATTGCGCGAGAGCGGCATGACCATTCGGGTGATGAAACGATATGTTGAGATCACACGAGCGGGAGATCATACGATCGATGAACGCTGCAGGATTCTGGAGGAACATCGCGATGAGCTGCGCGGGCATATTGAAAAACTTCAGGGATATTTGGTAAGGCTTGAACAAAAAGTGGAGTTTTATCACGGCTATAAACGAGGTTGAAGAAAGTTGCATGAATTACATAAATTTTGGAAGAACAGGAGTTAAAGTCAGTCAATTTTGTCTGGGTTGCATGAACTTTGGCGGCAGACAAAATGAGCAAGAGTCCATCCGCATCGTTCATCAGGCGCTGGATGTGGGGTTCAATTACCTTGATACCGCCAACGTCTACGGACACGAACCGCTGAAGTTCGAGATCGGACGAGGCAGAAGCGAACAGATCGTCGGAAAAGCACTCGGGAACGGTAAACGAGAAAGCGTATTTCTTGCCACAAAAGTCCATTATGAAATGGGCAACGACCCTAACGCGCACGGAAATTCACGCAGGCACATCATTGAACAATGCGAAGCGTCCCTCAAAAGGCTGGATACTGACTATATCGATCTGTACCAACTTCACGGCACAAATGAGGATATTCCAATTGACGAAAGCTTGCGCGCCCTGGATGACCTGATCCGTACAGGTAAAGTCCGATATATCGGCACAAGCGGATTCGCCGCCTGGGAATTGATGGAAGCGCTTTGGGTCGCCGACAGGAATAAACTGAATAGATTCGTCAGCGAGCAGGCGCCGTACAACCTGCTCGACAGGAGAATCGAACGTGAGCTTATCCCGATGCTACAGAGTTACGATTTCGCACTGGTCCCATGGGCCCCTGGCGCTGGAGGTTTCTTTTCTGAAAAATATCAACGCGACGACAAACCACCTGAAGGATCAAGGTACGAGGCCTTTTGGCGTGGTTTTTACAGGGAAAGTTTTGATCAAAAAAAACAGGTATTTGACCTGCAGGAGGCAGTTCTTGAAATGGCCGGGGAAAGAAATGTCTCAGGATATGCTTTCGCGTTGGCATGGTGCATGTCACGACCTGGCGTAACCAGTCTTATTATTGGACCGCGTACCTCGGAACAACTTACCGATTCTCTCGCAGCACTCGAGGTGGTATTAACAGATGACGACCGAAAGAGGTTGGATCAGGTCGCGCCACCCGAATCAGTAACGGTTCCCTACATTGAATACAAGGGAAAGCATCTATTCCGGCCGTGAGTCTCTGAAGCCTGGCCAGGACGATAAAAGCTTCCGCCTTTTAATCCTTCTCAACTATTGACTGGAAAGCCAGCCGATCAGCCCCACAAAGAAATCGATGAGCCCAAAGATGATCGCGCCGTAGCATAGAACGTAACTTCCTCCTCCCTCACTCGCAAAGACGTAACTTCCACAAGTCAATATAAGACCCGCAATGGTCCAGAGCGCTCCGCGCGTCATCCGTTTCTTGTGTTTTTCGCCGCGCGCTTTTTTAAGCAGACTCTGCGTTTCATTGACGATACGGGATGCAACTTCGGGATGCAGGCCGCGCTCCGTCAACTCTTTTATGATGAACATGGGAGGCTTGTTATTGGCCAACTCGAGAGCGGCGTATTTAAAATGGGCTGTCATTTCATTTTCATCGGGAGCGACTACTACAGGTTTTGCCCCGTATTCTGTTGCGAGAGATCCAAGCCATCTAACTGCATCATCCTGCTCTTGTGCAATGGAAGCCGCGGGTTGCGGCGAACTTTGAGGCACAGCAACTGGCTTTGACACAATAGGAGCAGGTGGTTGTGCAACCGCAGGCGGGGTTGGCGCGCTAGGGAAAACGCCCTTCTGGCGAAGCATGGTCGCGGCCGGTTTCGCATGCGGGTTGTTCGGGTTGATACGCAGGACATTCCCCAGACAAAACAAACGTTCTCCATCCGTGCTCACAACACTGGAGAGCCACAGCCATGCCTGTTCTGCCGTCGAGCCGTCCTGTGCGGCGCGCGAGAGCAGTTGAAAAGCCTGCGCTTTATCCCCGGCTTTTGCCGCGGCAATGCCTTGTTGAAGAAAATTGTTCATGATGCGCCCTTTTTATCCGTGCAGAATTTGTTGGAGAGAAGATCCTGCATCAAGCCCGGCCTCACCCAATTACCTAACACTTTACACGAAAATATTTGTAAATACAAGCGTGCAAACGAAGATATTTTAAGGAAATGCAGGAATAAGTAATGAATCGGTCCAAGGTCACATCGCGGATTTGGGGAGAGACTCATGGTAAAAATACCTTGCAGAACTTTTACAAAAAATAAATCCTAATAATAAATCATGTATACTCCTATCCAGTCTGTTGCATTGCTCAAACACGCCACAACAAAAAACATGATGAACATCCAAAACTTTAAACGTGACCGCCCAACCATAGGCGTTTTAGCGGGCTGGACCACCCTCGAGCGTACATCGCCCGATCATTATCTTGCGTCGGTGATACAGGGCATTCAATCTGCCGCGCGCCGCCGGGAATGTCATCTTTTTCTCAGTTGGGGCATCCGTCCTACGATTAGCAGTAATCGGATCTATCCGGCCTGGCCAGTAGTTTCTCCTGAATCTGATTTTGTACCTGTTGGCCCATGGAATACCGATGGCCTGATCGTATTTACACCGCTTGAAAGTGACGAGAGGTCGCAATACCTTCAAAAGCTGATCGCGGAAGGCCATTACGTCCTGTTCATTGCGACAGGAGAGCAGGGTCCCCAGATTGCGGTTGACAACAAATTGGGTATCCGCCAGGCCATGGCGCATTTGGTGGAACACGGTCATCGCCGTATTGCCTTTATCGGCGGCGTACCGACTGATAAAGGGGACAGCGAGGCCCGGCTTAATGCCTACCATGCAATGGTGGCGGAGTATCAGCTCGAAGCGGATCCCCAACTGGTTACATGGGGATGGCATAACCTTGAAGAAGGCTACAAGGCAATGTGGAGGCTGCTCAAATCCGGAGTTAAATTCACGGCAGTGCTGGCGAGCAACGATAGCGCAGCGATCGGAGCCATGAAGGCAATCAAGGAAGCTGGCCTGCGCATTCCCGCCGATATTGCGATCATCGGGGTTGATGATCAGCCGATCGCGCTGACACAGGTTCCAGCGCTCTCCAGTATCCATGTTCCATTAAAGCTTGTCGGCGAACAGGCGCTGGTGACGATGTTGGATCATCTTACGCAGAAGGTTCCTTTAGAGTCGGTCTACGTGCCGACCCGCCTGGTGCGTCGTCAATCCTGCGGCTGTATACCGGAAGATGCCACTGCGGCAGCCGATGGGGAGTCACGAGCTGGATATGTCTCCTTGAGGGGTTCAAGCGCCCGGGAGCAGAAGGAACATGTAGTGAATGAAATGCTCACTACGCTGCCAGCCGAACTACGCTTTCCCGGTGGGGAAGAAATCCGCAGCATTTGCACAACCCTGATAGAAGCCTTCTATCAGAGCCTCGAGGAGATGACTCCGGCTTACTTTCAGACGGCCTTCATGGATTGGCTCTCCGAATCAGAAAGGGTGGATGGAAATCTCGAACCCTGGCAGGAAATGATCTCTGTCCTGCGGCGTGAGATGACTGTCCTGCCGCTAAAATGGGATAGTAGCGAAACCCTCCATCTTGCAGAGGACTTGTTACACCTGGCGCGCGTCGTGATCGGAAAGACTGCCGAACGGCAGGATCAACGCCATAAATACGAGCGAGCCATGAAAGCGCTGGCTGTGCATTCTCTGACCGCAAACCTGAGCGCTGCGTTGAGTGAAGAGCAGATGGTCGAAATACTCAATGCTCATCTGGCAGAAACCGGTATTCGTCATGCCAGGGTACTCTTCTTTGAGCCCAATCAGGATGATCCTGTTGCATGGAGCGTGGCACCAAACGCGGGCACCGAGCCGGCCTCCCCGCGCTTTCTGAGCCGGCAATTCCCGCCAGCGGAGCTTTACGGACCCGATGAGTTGCTTAATCTCATTTTCCTGCCGCTGGTCTTTCAAAATGAAACCCTCGGTTATGCGGCCTTTGATGCAGCCGGCGACCTGGGATTCTGCGTGGTGATCGCCATGCAGCTCGCGGCGACCACCAAAGTCTCCCGGTTGCACGCGCAGGTGGTCGAACTTTCGCTCACCGATCCTTTGACCAGCCTGCATAATCGGCGCTACATCGACCTCTTCTTGACGAATGAAATCGCCCGAGGGCATCGTTTCTCGTATCAAGTGTCGGTCATCGTGCTTGATATAGATCACTTCAAAGAGTATAACGACCGCTTCGGTCACCCCGCCGGCGACCAGGCTCTACGTCAAGTGGCAGACTGCCTGACAAATGGGCGCCGCACCACCGATGTTGTGGCCCGCATAGGCGGGGAAGAGTTTGTCATTATCCTGCCGGAAACCGATATCAAAGGAGCATTGCAATGTGCCGAGAAACTGAGAGCTTCTGTTGCCGCCATTTCCGATCTCCAATGTCCAATAACGATAAGCCTGGGAATAGCCGTGTTCAACGAAGACATTTACAAACCTGAAACGTTGCTGCAACAGGCGGACCAGGCTCTTTATGACGCCAAAAAGACTGGCCGCAACCGTATATGTATTTATCAGGAAGAAATAACGGACGGATAAGAATTGCTTTTACTGGCTCGAGGCCGGCTTATTGATCCGGCCAGGAAAAGCTATTTTATGGAAGAGCGGGGATCTTATCCAAGTCCCACAATTTCAGGTTATCGATCGACACCGCAGCGGGATATCTGGGAGTTGAAATGGTGTGGAAGGTCACGGCCCACGGAGAGGCGCGCACTATTGCGCCAGGCCTGCAGTCGCTTGCGTAAGCGATCGGGGCGTCGTTCAGGAACACCGCGCACTCATCCCCTTGCATCATGATCTGGATGTCTATTCGTTCGGGAGGGAAATAGTCGTACGTGCCTGTGATGGACTGCCAGTTATCATGAGACCCCCAATGAAGCTCCCAGGTTTTATTTTTCAATATATCGAAGGCAACACTTTGATCCGCGGCCTGGCTGAACTGGAATCTCGCAAGATCTGGCGGCTGGGTTTCCTCGAACTGAAAGCTAAAATTCAAGACGAAGTTCTTGCGGATCAGTTTCGGATTATAGACCATGGAATCCCTGGTTTCTTTTCCTTCAGGAAGTTTTATAAGTAAAGTTCCATCTTGCAGGTGGGCGTAAAAAGGGCCCCTACGGTTGCCGGAAATAAAATAAAACCATCCCTTATTCAACTGGGTAAAATCATCCCGAAAGTCCGGCCGTCGGTCATCTAATGACACGAGAATGGGATTCGCAAAGTCCTTGACCCAGGCCGGGAATGGCAAGGCCTGCAGAGTTGGGGATAAAAATGAAGGAGCCCGCGCCTGCGTTGGGAACGGCATCATAGTCGGCGTTTCAGGCGGCAGGTCAGTGGACGGGGATCGTAGAGGAACGTCTGCCATACAAGCCATGCTGAATAACAGCGTAGTCGTGAAAACGATCAAAACCTTTAATGGTTTCATTTTCTTCTCCCCCAAAAGATCGGTGTTGCAGGCAAAAAATTTATCACAAGAGTCATATTATAGCCCCGTCACACCTGCGCGCCTCAAACGGCGAGTGCGCCAGGTGCAAGTGTTACGAGAGAAGCAAAGCGACGAGCAATCTGCGCGCTTATGTTGGGATTGCTTCGCATCCTCGCCGTTTAAGGCGCGGAGCTCGCAATGACGGGTCAAGTGTGAAAAAACAAAAAATAACGCCCACGTATACGTGGGCGTTATTTACGAAATTACACCTGCTTTTGATACGCCCCGCTGGGGACCATCTTGGGTTGCAGGAACAGCAAAAAGACATATCCCAAAGCAAGAATGAGGGTAATCACCAGCAAAATCCATCCGTTCGTGCGGATGATACCACTGGAGCTCATGCCGATCAGGCTCAGGACAAATGCGCCAACTGAACCGGCCAACAAAGCGATTGCCACGTTTCTTTGGGTCGTTGCATCGATCAGGTCCTTCAGGAACCAGATCAATACACCGGACATGAGCAGGGCGCCTCCGAGAAATCTCGCCACTAGCAACATGGAAACATACGTCTCAGTCCCGAACACCTCAAGGGCGATTTGCGGCAGGATTAAAAAGAACGCTCCAAGTACGACGACGACCAGCGCGTTTAAGATGAACAGTATGCGGTAACTCATTTTATTCTCCTTTTATATCGTTTCAAATTTGAATTGCTGAAATAAATATACAATACCCTTAAACGAAAGGAAAGAAATATCATTCGTCCGACCTTACATTCACTTTGCATAAATGGGCTTTTAATATCCCACATTTGTACTACCCACTCAACCTGGTCCTGGACTATTTCAAATGGAACGCTGTAACCAAACAAACCCCCGCGTTTTGGGTTAACGGGCATGAAAATGAAGTCCTGCGCCCGGATCCTTCAGCAGCCTGGGTCGCAAAAAACGGGTTTCAGGCAACCCATTCCCCAATTATCGAATTCTGTTATAGAATCACGACACAATGAGAAAAATCTTCGGCGGTTTTGGCGTTTTTCTGCAAACTCCCAGCGGGGTGATCGTCCTTACCACGCTTGTCTGGCATGCCATTCTCTGGGCGGCAAAGATCCCCTTCAATCCTATTGTGAGTGCCATTGTGCTGGTCATTGATTTTGCCATCGCGTTCTTTCTCCTCGACAAGCTGGTCTACTTCTTTTCCCAATTCGTCCTGCCCATTCAAAATCCGCGGGATCGGCAGGAGATCCATTCACGCGTAAAGAATTTTGGTTCGGGCGATCGCGGTCCGGCGTTGTTCATCAAGAACGGACGGGTGATCATGCACGAGGGCGAAGTGGATAAACGCGGGCCCGGCCTGATCGTCCTGGATACAGCCAGCGCGGCGGTCCTGCGAACCGATACCGAGATCAAGGATACCGTTGGCCCGGGTATCAAATTCACAAAAGGCGCTGATAAATATGGAAAGGGGACGGAGTACATCGCAGGCAGCGTGGACCTCCGGTCGCAGTGGCAATTCATCGGTCCACTTGCAAGTGACCAGCCTTTTCTTAACCCCGTACCGATCTCGTCTCCAAAGGAATATAACGATATTCAGAGCCGCCGCCAGCAAACCAGCGGGTTGACGCGCGATGGGTTCGAAGTTTCCCCCACGATCAGCATCAAATTCAGAATTCAACGACCGGACGAAAAAAGACCGACTGAAAGTGGCGTGACCTCACAATACGGGTACGACGCGAGCTCGGTCCGCAACGCGATCACACGCGAAGTGATCCACCTGGGCACTTCGGAGAATAGCAGGGTTCGCCTCGAATGGAATCAACTCCCCGCGCACCTGGTCGTGAATCTGTGGCGCGAATATATTCGAAAATTCAAACTGGCAGATCTGTTCACAAACGACGGCGTGAGCGGTTTGCAAACGATCGAGGATATGATCAACAAACGCGTTCGCCAAAGCGACGTGATGGGCCTGGACGATGCCGGCGTGCCCACCGGCGAATGGGTCGAAAGCATTGAATTCAAACAATTGCAATCGCGCGGGCTCGAGATGGAAAATGTGCGCATCCACAATGTGCTCTTTGAGTCGTCCATCGAGGAACAGACCATTCAACAGTGGAGCGCGGAATGGTTGAACATCGCCAAAAAAGAGGAAAGCCAGTTAAAGGTAATGGAAACCCTGATCGGGAATGCATCGCGCGATGAGGCCAGCAAAAGGTTTGCCAGGATCGTATCTCAACAATTCGGCGCCAAACCCACCATGCCGCAGCCGAACCCGTTCAAGACCCTGCAACTTCTGGTCCAGCCTCTTAAAGAATTCGTGGTTGGCGAGAGCAGCAGTAATAGCAACGTTGAAACGGAATTAAGAAAATTGGACGAGATCTGGAAGTGGCTGCTCGATAACAACCCGGATGGTTCGGCCAAACAGGGTGGAGATCATTCATGAGAAGGCCATGGCAGCGCAACCGACCCATCAACCTTTTGTTCGGGTTGACCGATGAAAGCGTGGAATTCAGGAATAAATGGCGGGGCTTCCTGGCCCTGATCGTCTGGCTTGTCTTGAGCGGCATCAGCATGATCCTTACGCTGTTCGGCGTGCAGGAAAGGCTGCACGTGGGGATCGTGATCGCAATGAGTCTCGCAAAGTATATTCCCCTGCTGCTCGTCGTATACAGCCTTTCGAGAATGATGACGGCACGCTATCTGGACGACGTCTATGAACTCGATGACGAAGAACTGGCGTCTGCTTTTCTCGAGGAAGTAACCTTTGGATATGGGCGTGAAAAGATCGTCATCAATGAAGGCAGGATCTCTGAAGAGGATGAAAGGTCGCCTGTCATTCTGATCGGCGGACCCGGCCTCGTTCAGGTCAATCTGGACAGCGTGGCCCTGCTCGAAAAAGTGGATGGGGAACCCAGGGTCATATACCCGCACCGCAGGGAATGGAAACTCGCCAGATTCGAACGGATCCGCGAGATCGGCCAGCACGACGAGGTGGGCGCACGTGAATATGCGATCATTAATTTGCGCGACCAATTCGTGAGCGGACTTTCGATCAAATCGCGCACGAAGGATGGCATCCCCATCGAAGCGCAGGATATCAAGGTGATCTTCAGCATCCTGCGCAGGCAAAAATCGGAGGACGAGCCTGTACAGGGCGATGCCTATCTATTTGACCCCGCCGCGGTAGAAGCGCTCGTCTATAACCAGACCCTGATCACACCCGAGCCCGTCACAGTCTCCGGTATTTCATTTCCCTGGAACACAACGGTGATCCCCCTGATCTATTCCGAGTTGGAGGAACTGATCACCACGCGCACATTGAGCGAGATCCTTGCCACGATCGGCCAGAAGGAGATGGATGAATCGTCCACAAACGATCAGACCATCGCGAAGCTGCGCGTTGAAATGACGGGTCAGACCTTTGTTCCGGGAGTCAGAAAGGAATCTCCCGCGCCGAATTTCGAATCGCGCTCCCGCATCACTGCCCAGTTCTACGACAGGGCTTTCAAGGCAAAAGCCGCGCAACTCGGCGTATCCGTTGAATGGATAGATATCGGTACATGGCAGCTCCCGTCCAGCCTGATCCTCGATAAACACAAGGAGGCCTGGGCGCTCTCGCATGAAAATATAAAAAAACGCGCATCCATCGAACGTTCGAAGAAAAAATATGAACTGGAAGAGATCGCCAAACTGGTCAACAATGTGATCATCGCGAATTACGAGGCCAAAACCCCCAGGTTCAGCAGCGATAAAGACCTCCAAACCATCAAGTTCGATTCCGACGGAAAACGTCAATATGTCCTGGAAGACACCAGCAAGAAAGACCCCATGGCAATTGCGTTGGAGATCCTGAAGGCCTTTCGTAAGGAGCTGCTCGCCGCGAAAATGCTGATCGAGAACGATAAGAGCTCCCTGCTGGAAAAACGAATCGACCTCGCCAATATCGACAAGGCACTGTACGACATTAACGTCCTCACCAATCATTGGGTCACCAGATGATCTTGAAAAATCCCGATCTCATCATTTCAACCGAAGTCACGCGCGCGCTCGAGCTGGGCGCGCCTGTCGTTGCGCTCGAATCCACGGTGATCACTCATGGACTCCCCCGCCCGCAAAATCTCGAACTCGCACGCGATATGCAAAAGCAGGTATGGGATTCCGGTGCGACTCCCGCAACCGTGGCCCTTTTGGATGGAAAGATCCGCGTCGGTCTCTCGGACGGAGAACTGGCCCGGCTCGCTAACGCGGAATCAGACTCCACGCTGAAAGTGAGTCACCGCGACTTCGCGACCGCCATCCTCAAAAAAATGGATGGGGGGACTACGGTAGCAGGGACAATGTTCGCGGCGCAAATGGCAGGGATCATAGTCCTCGCCACAGGCGGGATCGGCGGCGTCCACAAGGAATCGCCCTTCGATATTTCCACCGACCTGCATGCGCTGGCGGAGATCCCCATGATCGTGGTGTGCGCGGGAGCAAAAGCGATCCTCGACCTGCCCGCCACGCTCGAAAATCTTGAGACCATGGGCGTGCCCGTCATTGGTTATCAAACCGATGAGTTCCCAGCCTTCTATTCGCGTGAAAGCGGGTTGAACGTCAGCACACGCTTGAACTCACCCAAAGAGATCGCGGACTTCGCCAAAGCCCATTGGAATTTGGGAATGAAGAGCGCGGTGCTCGTGACGAACCCTGTCCCCGAAGCAGAGGCAATTTCAAAGCTTGAGATGGAGCCGATCATCGCCAGGGCGTCTGCCGAAGCGATCGCGCAGGGGATCCACGGGCAGGCGTTGACCCCGTTCTTGCTGGGTCGCATTAGCGAATTATCGCAGGGAAAATCCCTGCGAGCGAACCTGGCTTTATTGTTGAACAACGCGCGTCTCGCCGCATTGATCGCGGCAGAGATCAACATCAAAAAGAAAGCGAGAGCGATCTAATGAGCAACGAATTCACACTCACCATCACCCTCCCGGCAAAAGCGGAAACCATTTACAAAGCCTGGCTTTCGACAAAAGGCCATTCTGCGATGACCGGCAGCGCCGCGAAAGTGGATGGCCGCGCAGGAGGCGCTTTCACTGCATGGGATGGATATATCTGGGGGACGTTTTTGGAACTGGAAAAAAATAAAAAGATCGTGCAAGCCTGGCGCACTTCAGAATTCCCTGAAGAAGCCGAGGACTCACACGTGGAAGTTATTTTCGAAGAAGAAAACGGGCAGACAACGCTGACGCTGATCCACACGAACATTCCCGAGGGGCAGGATAGCTACAAACAAGGCTGGGAGGATTTTTACTTCAAGCCGATGAAAGAACATTTCGGATAATAAGATAATGCCGCAGTTGCACTGCGGCATTATCTTATTATTTCAGTAATTCCTGCACCATTTCATCCGGCACCTGCACCGCGACCACCTCGCCGCGCACTGTGATCACACCATTGACCGTGATCCATTCTTCCATGACAACCTTGCGTCCTTTAATTTCCTTCACCTTCGCGCGGACTTCGAGCACGGGTCCAAGCGGCGTAGGCTTTAGATAATCCACATACAGGGATGCAGTCAGATAACGCAAAGGCGGTTCCGAATCCATGGGGCGGTTTTCAGCGTGATAGCCGGCCGCGGCGGCTGTGCCGGTGCCATGACAATCTATTAATGATGCGAGCAGACCCCCATATACATAGCCGGGGATGGCGATATGATCAGGGCTGGGTTGAAAATGACAGACCGACTCCTCGCCATCCCAAAAGCTTTTGATCTGATGACCCTGTTCATTTAAACGCCCGCAGCCATAGCAATGCGCCATGGATTCGGGATAAAAATCCTGAAATGCCTTTTCGGTCATGTTCATATCCTGCTTGCAAGGGGCTTGGCCCCTTGCAAAGCCTTCATGGAGTAGGAGTCAAAGAAGGAGCACGGGTTAAGGTGAACGTTGGAGTGACAGTAGCAAGCTCGCCCAATATCACAAAACGACCGACCACTTTCCATTCATGGCCCATAAAGATCTGTACTTCATACGTCCCAGGCACCCAGCCGCCAATGGGATCTGAGCTCTCGGTATATCCGCCAATGCCACCTGTTCCACCGTTCCATGGTTGCGTTTCATAATCCACCAGCACACCATCGCGATACCACAGCGCAGTCCATTGCACACCGGGGATGGTATTGTTGTAATCGAACCCGCCGTACATTTTACCGATGGGAAGCTCGAATACGGTTTTGGGATCGATCGGGTTCAACCCATCGAATTGGGTTGAAAATTGAATGGCCGTGAACACCGCTTCCGGGTTGGGTGTCACCGGACCGCCAAACAACGCTTCGATCGCCACCGGTAAAAAAGGAGTTGTGGTAAGCGTTGGCGTATCGCTAACCAGCGGCGTACTGCTTAGCGTGGGAGTTAAAGTAATCGTTGGTGTAAGCGTGATCGTGGGCGTCAAAGTGATCGTGGGCGTTAGAGAGGGCGTCAGAGACGGGGGAAAATAAACATAGATCATCGGCTCGCCATAAAATGGAAGCCAGATCGCAAGCCCAAAAAGAAATAACGCAAAGAAAAGCAACCGCCAGGCGGCTGCTTTGTGCTGCCGGCGCAAACTGTAGAACGATAACTTGCGCGCCGTCTGCATCACCGAGATGGCAGAGCGTATCGTAAAATATGCAGCGACCACTGAAAAGATCGCAAGGACGACGATGCCTGCGTGAATATCCATGTGCGCGATTATAGCATGTGGGAGTCGCGCTCAAAGGCGGTCATCGCGGAGCACCCTTTAGGGCAGACCGCCGTATTTTGCAGAGAAGTCGCAGGGTCTGCCGTCTCGCACCGTTCGTGCCGCCGTGCTACGCGGCACGAACGGTGTGACCTGCTACTTAAAAGACTTCCGAAGTCTGATCAATAGTGGTAAAACTCCCGCATGACACAAGAAACCGTGCTCCTCAAGCTGGGTGGATCGCTCATTACGGATAAAGACAAGCCTTACACACCCAGACTCGATAAATTGGCAGACCTCGCGCAGGAAATAAAAACGGTTCTGGATTCAGACCCGGGACTGCTTCTGATCCTCGGGCATGGTTCCGGCTCGTTCGGCCATACGGCCGCGAAAAAACATGGCACACGCGAGGGTGTGCATACGCCGGAACAATGGCAGGGATTCGCCGAGGTGCGTTTTCAGGCTGCGGAATTGAATCGCTTTGTGATGGAATCATTGATCCACGCCGGCGTGCCCGCAATTTCATTTCCTCCATCCTCTTCGATGGTTTCCAAGGATCGAAAAGTGATCCATCACAATATATTGACTATACGCAAGGCCCTGGATTCACATCTGTTGCCCGTTGTTTATGGTGATGTGACATTTGATGAAACTCGTGGAGGTACAATCCTCTCTACTGAAGATGTCTTCACCTTCCTGGTAGATCAGTTCTCGCCTACCCGCATCCTGCTTGCCGGCATCGAAGCCGGTGTGTGGGAGGATTTCCCAGCGAGGACGAGGCTCGTGAAACAGATCCAACTGTCGGATTACGAAAAGATGCGGGCCGGCATCGGCGCTTCGGCCAGTACAGACGTCACCGGCGGGATGAAGGCCAAAGTGGAGGAAATGCTTGCATTGATCCAAAACAAGCAGAACCTCGCCGTACAGATCTTCTCGGCTGAGGAAAACGGATATTTAACGCGTGCTTTGAAGGGTGAAAATGTGGGGACTCTCTTAGGACCGCGCTGAGCGGAGGCGGATTTTGCGCCGCAGTCGAAGCGTACTCATCAGGTTGTCCTTCGACTGCGCCACAAAGTACGTGTGGCTCCGCTCAGGACGAAAGTTCACTCTTGCTTTTTTCCACGAAAATCCAGATAATAGGCTCTAAGGGATTATATATAATTTCAAGGTGAATGTACAAGCACCGTCCCGAAGGTTTATTTCGGGTAATTTATGCTGTGGACAGCAACCTTCGGGACGTTTTTTCTAATTACCGATAAAGTCTAATTTCCGAGGAGAGTGTATGGCAACCAAAGCAAAGGGATCGAAGAAGGTCGTGAAAGCGAAAGCCAAACCAAAGGCGAAGAAAGCCTCGTCCGCGAAATCCAAAGCGACTTTTAAGCCAACAAGATTAAAACTCGTTCGTCCGGTGCCATCAGATATCGACATCGCGCAGGCCGCGGTCGTCAAGCCGATCCTGCAGGTGGCAGAAGAACTGGGCATCCGCCCGGACGAACTTGAATTGTACGGTCCTTATAAAGCAAAAGTAAAACTCGAGATCCTTGAAAGGCTGAAGAACAAACCGAACGGCAGATATATCGATGTAACGGCCATCACGCCCACGCCATTAGGTGAAGGTAAGACCACAACCACAGTAGGGTTATCGCAAGCGCTTGGTGCGCACCTGGGAAAGAAAGTGATCACCGCGATCCGCCAGCCGTCACAGGGCCCAACCTTTGGCATCAAAGGGGGCGCGGCAGGTGGAGGCTATTCACAGATCATCCCCATGGAAGATTTCAACCTGCACCTGACCGGGGACATCCACGCCATCACCGCATCACATAACCTGGTTTCTGCCGCATTGGACGCGCGCGTGATGCACGAAGCCCAACAGGATGACGCAAAACTATTCGAAGCGCTTTGCCCGCCGGATAAAAAGGGCAACCGCAGGTTCTCCCCCACGATGTTGCGGCGTCTGAAAAAATTGGAGATCAGTAAAACGGACCCGAGTGACCTGACGGCCGAAGAACGCTCGCGTTTCTCACGACTTGATATTGACCCTGATACCATCACCTGGCGCCGCGTGATCGACATCAGCGACCGCTTCCTGCGCGAAGTACAGGTGGGCGTGGGCAAGGATGAAGCAGGCTTTGAACACCGTTCGGGATACGATATTACGGTCGCCTCCGAGATCATGGCCGTGCTCGCGTTGACCACCTCCCTGGAGGACATGCGCGACCGTTTTGGCAATATGGTGGTCGCCACAAATAAGCGCGGTGAAGCCGTGACCGTGGAAGACCTCGGTGTGGCCGGCGCAGTGACCGTGCTCATGAAGGATGCGATCAAACCGAACCTGATGCAGACCCTCGAAGGGACCGCAGCCTTCGTGCATGCGGGCCCATTTGCCAATATCGCGCACGGACAATCCTCCATTATTGCAGACAAGATCGCGCTCAAACTCGCTGATTACGTCGTGACCGAATCCGGCTTTGGCGCGGATATCGGCATGGAAAAATTCTTCGATATTAAATGCCGCTACTCCGGCTTGATCCCACATGTGGTGGTGATGGTCGCAACTGTGCGAGCACTCAAGATGCATGGTGGCGGCCCAAAAGTAGTTGCCGGCAAACCACTCGCCTCTGAATATACAGAAGAGAATCTCGATTTGCTTCGCAAAGGGCTTGCCAACCTCGAACGCCATATTCAGAATGCAGGAAAATTTGGTATTAATGTGATCGTGGCGATCAACTCATTCGCGACCGATACCCCGGCCGAGATCGAACTGATCCACAAAGCTGCAATGGAGTTCGGCGCCATGGATGCGATCCTTTCCACACATTGGGCGGACGGCGGCGCGGGAGCGAAGAAATTAGCAGAAGCTGTTGTGAAAGCCGCGGAGCAGCCGGGCAAATTCCAATTTTTATACCCGTTGGAAATGTCGATCAAAGAGAAGATCGAAACCATCGCGAAGGAGATCTATCGCGCAGACGGTGTGGATTACACGCCTGAAGCCGAGGAGCAGATCGAGCGCTATACGCGCCTCGGTTTCGATACACTTCCCATTTGCATGGCAAAGACCCACCTCTCATTTACTACAGATGCAACAAAGAAGGGCGCGCCCACGGGATTCCGTATCAGCGTGCGCGAGATCCGCGCGTCTGCCGGCGCCGGTTTCCTCTACCCGATCCTCGGAGATATGAGGACCATGCCCGGGCTGCCGACACGCCCTGTATTCTACGATGTGGACCTTGACCTGAAGACCGGCAAAGTGGTTGGGTTGTTCTAGACAATAATTCTCTACCGTATATGAAGTCTAAAATGCTTGGCTCAAGCCGCCGTCCTCGGCGGCGTTTTGCGGGTAAACCTTGCGCCGAGGACGGCGCAAGGAGCAATTTGCGTGGTGGGGTTGTTCTAAGAAACTTACACTCGATAAAAAAACCGAAGTTTTCTCTTCGGTTTTTTTATTCACGCTCAGAGGCGGTCTGCCCTAAGAACCTATCCGAAAAGCCTTACCACTAAGCCACAAAGACACGAAAACACAAAGGTTTTTCCTTGGAGTCTTTGAGACTTTGCCGTCTCGCATCGGCGTGCCGCCTTTGTTCGCGGCACGAACGGTGTGCCTTAGTGGTAGATGATCTTGAGTTTTCGGATAGACTCTAAAGGGTGCTCCGCGATGACCGCCGTATTTGCGCGGAAGCTGCAGGGTCAGAGACCCTGCCTCCTTCGGAGACCTTCGGCGGGAGCACCATACTTGTTACCTGCCGCATAGCGGACTCAAAACCGCCTCGAACTCTTCCTTCTCTGTAAACCCGACCCAGCGATACACGATGTTCTCGTTTTCATCCAACAATGCAAATTCCGGGGAACCGATCGGCCCGATCAACTCGTGCCAGCGGGTTTCAGCGTGAAAATTCACCCGCTCCACTTTTTTGATGCATGACCTGTATTGTTTCTTGATCCCATTCACGATGGGTTGCATGGCTGCGTATTCCCTTCAGTAGCCTGCGAAAAAATCGACGAACACAAGGCTTCGCCGCGGGGTTTGGTCTTCAATAACAACAGTTGTCGAAGTGGGCTGAAAGCGAAAAGATAATCCCTCTCCCACGGAAAGGCGTTGTGCATGTCCCACCCATGCAAACATGACGATGACGAGCAAAAGGATGCATACAAGTGTCACGGGCAACCATCTCTTCATGCCTGCTAGTGTATCGTACTTTTCACTCGAACACATAAAAAGCCCTCGTTTTTCAACGAGGGCTGTCTTTCATTTCCTGCAAACTTGCATTATTTGGTTGGGCAGGCGCCCATATTCACCTTAATGGTGATGGAGCCGCCGGCATCACCAGCGACAGGGGCACAACAATTTTGCGCAGCATCATAGCCCTGACCTTCCGCACACTGGGCAGTCCCGGTCTCCAGGCTGGCGCCACAGGCCGCGGGGGTGATCTTCAGATCATACGTCCACAATTCAGCGCCTCGGCAACTGAATACATTCAGTCCATCCACAACGGTATGGCTGTCGTCACATATCAATGGGAAAAACTCCGGGTCGCCTTCCTTGGAGATCGGCTCAAATATCGTTCCGGCCGGGGCCATGATGTTTTGATACGGAATCTTGGTAACACAGTACGTATTATTCGCATCCGTATCCGTCAAAGCGGGGGCAGTACAGGAGCTGGTTGTCTGACAAGCGGGGGCAAAAGATTGTGCAGGTGCAGATTCCTGTGTAGGCGCGGGGTCGGCAGGTTGTTCGACCTCAGCCGGCGGATTTTCGACAGGAGCTTGCGCGGCCGGCTCCACAGGCGCAGGGGAACCGCTGCAAGCGGTTGCGAATAAGACCAGAAAAACGGTCATCGCCATTAGAATAGTTATCTTTTTCATGTATATATTTCTCCTTATAGTCCACAGTGAGTTGAAAGACACGATGATTATGACTTCCTCAGTACGGATAGGCTATAGGAGTAATGTCCTAATTGGATATAATTACACCTTACATGAACCTTGCATCCTTGTCATTAACCAACCAACGGGACCTTGTCAAAAGCAGGGAAATGAGCGCTTCAGACCTCGCCCAGGCCTGCTACCGTCAAATTGAGCGGCTCAACCCGACGCTGAATGCGTTCATTACCGTGATTCCGCTGAAAGATGCACAGCAGGAAGCCTCGATAACCGGCAGTTTGCCGCTCTCCGGCATCCCCCTGGCCGTAAAAGACCTGTACGATACAAAAGGAGTCCGCACCACGGCAGGCTCAAAGTTCTTTGCAAACCATGTCCCTGAAGAGGACGCCTTCGTGGTCAGCAAGGTCAAAAAGGCGGGCGCACTTATCATTGGCAAGACGAATACACATGAGATCGCCCTGGGTGTAACCAATAACAACCCGCACTTTGGCGCGTGCAAAAACCCATGGGATATCACGCGCACGCCCGGCGGTTCCTCCGGTGGAAGCGCAGTCGCCGTTGCAACCGGTATGGCCATGGCGGCACTAGGCACAGACACCGGCGGGTCGATCCGCATTCCCGCCGCGTTATGCGGGGTGGTGGGATTAAAACCCACCTACGGACGCGTGAGCCTGCGCGGCATCCTGCCCCTTTCGTGGAACCTCGACCACGCGGGGCCGATCACGCGCAAGGTCGAGGATGCGGCGCTCATGCTGCAGGTGATGGGTGGCTACGACGAAGGCGATCCCGTTTCAGTGAAGACCCTGCCAGGGGATTATTCGAGCCATTTAACGGACGGAATGAAAGATCGCAAGATCGCGCTGGCCATCGGAAATTTTATTGAAGAAGCAGATCCTGAGATCGTCGCGGCTGTACGCAGGGCCGCACAGGTCTTTAAAGAACTTGGGGTTTCGATCGCTGAAGTGAACGTGGATTTTCTACGAGAGGCTGCACTGGCCAACGCATTAATCACGCAGGCGGACGGCGCCGCGTTTCATCGTGAACGGTTGAAAGAACATCCGGATTGGTTTGGGACAGATGTAAGGGAAAGGCTGGAAATGGGCGCGGCGTTCACCACGAGCGATTATGTACGGGCAAGACGCACACAAATCGAGACCCGCAGGGAATTGGAGAGCCTGTTTGATGAATACGACAGTTTACTGCTCCCCACCGTGCCCATCACCGCTCCCGTTTTGGAAGGTGAGAACGCACTCGAACGCGCCCGCGTACTTACCCGTTTCACTTCGCCCTTCAATTTAAGCGGCCTGCCGGCCCTGACCGTGCCCGGCGGATTCTCAAAAGAGAATTTGCCGATCGGCCTGCAGATCGTCTCGCGCGCATGGAACGAATCCGGCATTCTGCGAACCGGGTATTCCTATCAGCAAGCCACTGAATGGCATACGAAAAAGCCGGCAATTGTTCACGAAACATAAATTCCTTGGGCTGGACGGTTTGCGATTTTTGCACTCCTTTTTGAGAAAATAAAACTGCCTGCGGAATTGCGCAGGCAGTTTTATTACTGATATTTCACTTGATTAAATTATGACAGGCACTAAGCAGCGTCCCCTGCTTCTCAGCAGGGGACGTAACATTTAATTAGTAACAGTAGGTTTGGGGAGGGCAAACACATGAACAGCCCTGAAGCACCCTATTACCGGTACAAGTTGGAGGATTACGACAACCGCCTGGATCGTCATCGTCATCATCGTCATCGCCGGGATTTCCCGGGTCACACGAATCATAAGTGATCGGCGCGCTGGCGCTATCTACAATCCCAGTGGGATCAACTACGCACACGCCACCGATCTTACTCATCCCATCCGGGCAAACTGTGTAATTTACGCCGGCGCCAGGGGTCGCAGAACAGCATTGATTTACAGGGTCATAGGTCGTCCCTGCAATACACTCCCTGCCGATTACTCCGGTGATCCCATCCCATTGGCACTCATCTCCCACCAGTATATAGCCGGGGTCACAAGTAGGATCGCACGTTGCAGTGTCCTGGCATGCACCGGTTATGACTGCCGGAGAGCCGGCTACGCCGGATTCGCACGTATATTGCATGGGGCCCGGCCCAGCTACACATCCGGGAGCGTCCTTGGTATGATCGGGATATGCAGCAGGGTTTACTGAAAAATTGACGATGGTAAATGCAGAGGGATCCCCTACGGTGCAAGCAAGCTCACTAATGCTTACGCCTACATCATTACATTGCACGGTGGGCGTGCACTCTGCCTCCGAACCACCCGGCCCGGTTCCAATGTAAGCCAGCTGTGTGCACAACGGTGCAAAGAAGGTTGGGTCTTGAACCACGCAGCGGAAGCCGAGGTCTGGCAGGGTCTCAATCGGTAAAAGTGAAAAGCGATGGGCTGAGATCGCGAAATCTCCACTATCCGCAAAACTGCTCGAACGGATCGAACGTTTCTGGCCGATCTCCGGACCGAGCGGGTCTTCTGTTGGACCATCGTTGAAATAATCGTTCTTATACCAATCGGCCACCCACTCGCGAATATTGCCGGACATATCGAACAAACCGTAGAAACTCACCCCATCCGGGTACGATTTGATGTCGACGGTTTTGCCTTTGCAGAAGTTGAAGTTCAATAGATCGCAGATCGGAGCTTCATCACCCCAGGGAAAGATATTCCCTTCAGGGCCGCGCGCGGCCTTTTCCCATTCAGCCTCGGTTGGCAGGCGCCCATGCACAAAGGTGCAGTAATCGGTGGCCTGCTGATGATTCACGCCAACAACGGGGAAGCTGACAAAGCGATAATTATCGAACACGGGATTATTTTCCGGATCGGGTATGGCACATTTGCCGGCATTCACGCACAAGGCATACTGCTGGTTTGTCACCTCGGTCGTATAGATCCAAAAATCGCTTAGTGACACTTCGCGCTCAGGGTTATCCGCATAGCTGTAGCCCATGACAAATGGGCCACCCGGCACTGCGGCCAGGATCGAGCCATCTATGTACTGATATTTCGACCCCACTTCCATGGGCGGGCCGGCCAGGTCAATGGAGACCAAAGTCGGCGTGGCTTCTCCTTCTATTATCGGCGCTTCAGTGGCATCCAGCCCTGCCGCACCTTCCAGCCCAGGGACTGGTGTTACAGGTGGAGGGGTTTTCCCCAGGTTGCATGCTGTGATGATCACTGAGAGCACGGTCACTGCAGAAATAAGATGGATAAATCGTTTCATAAGAGTCTCTCCTCACAGATAGTCAAGTGTTATAGCACCGTAATTCTTGAATATTATAACCCCGCACCCCGCACACGATTATCCCCCAAAGGATGTCCCCCAAAGGCTGGATAAGCCGACCAGCTGTTTTTGGAGTTCATTGATGTAAAATTGAAACAGGAAGTCATTTTGCAGAAGAAGGCTGGCGCGCTACCAGCCCATAAAGCGGAAATATTCAAACGGATAATTTCATGAAAAATGAAAAGCAGAATCCACGTTCAAGAAAAAAAATGGTTTCTCTATTTGTGGAGGTTATTCTAGTTTTGTGGATGGCAGGAATCTTTCTTATAAATCTCCTCTTATTTACGCTCCCTATTGTATGGTCCATTTCAGAGCAACTGAACATGGAAAAGCCGCTCATGGGTTTGCACAGCTCTCTCCAGCAGCCTTTTCTTACAACAGATTTTAGCGACGACTCTGTCATTTCAAGCCCATTCTGGCTCTATATCTCCATGGGCAAATAGAGGAAGTAATTTTGCCAGTTATCCTGATTACATTCTTATACATTTTTGCCTGCCTTGGGGCTGGATTATCCCTCCTGTCAATATTTCGAGTTAATAATACAAGATGGCAGAATTCAGATGAGTGGGTCAGAACTACAACAGAGTTCGTATTGGGGCAGGGAATTCTTGCAAATATCTGGGTGATATTAGCAATATACGGTTGGTTCTCACCAGCAATTATTATTACGTGTGTTCTCGTCCTGGCAATCCTGGGAATAATAAGAAAATATGAAAACTTTTTCACTCTTTTAGTTCTTACCAAGAAGATAATAGTTGGCGCAAGTCAAGACACCCTGGCCTGGAAATTGGTCGCAGGACTGACTTCGTTTCTTTGCCTCGCCTGGATCACATCGATCGGCCGTTCCCCACTCGGCGACGGATCTGGTTTTTATCTTGCACTCCCAAAAGTAATTTCATCAACGCATTTCCTCACTCCCCTACCCAGTCTTGAAGAATTGACCAGCATTGGTCTTCAAGCTGAGATGCATTTTGCTGCGCTGATGAGCCTGGGCAGCGCAGGAGCGGCGCAATTATTTTCCTGGCCAACCATCCTGGCTGGTTCCTTCATGCTGTTAAAAATAGCCGATGATGCCGATATTAAACGCCGTGGAAAATGGCTGGTTCTGGCAATGTTGTTTACTTCATCCGCGGTCATTGAATTAAGCGGCAACGGTAAAACAGACTTGTTTGCAGCGGCATTTGGTCTCACCGCCTATTACTGGGCGTTTGAAATACGCAAGAGCGATGAGCCCTTGGCCCTTTGGTTAACAGGCATTTTTAGCGGCCTCGCGCTGGTTGCGAAGATCAGTTACGCGTTTACATTCCTGCCAAGCATTTCCTTGATAATTGCCTGGTGTTATTGGAACGCACCCAACTCCCAAAGAGAAAGAATAAGTCATCTTCCAGCCAGTTTTTTCAAGCTTGGTGCAGGAGCATTGATTTTCATCCTCCCACATCTCTTGAAAAATTATGTTCTATTCGACAACGCCCTTGCTCCGCTGGGGTTTGATTCAATTGAATGGCGGCAATACCAGAGCTGGAACGGCCCTGAAACCACCCGCCTAATTCTATTATCGGTCCCGTTCGCGCTTACATTCGGGCAATACTGGGCGCAAATAGGAAACATCAGCCCCCTCATGTTGATGTGTCTGCCTTTGGCAGTATTTTTACGTACTAAAAAAACTTCATCAAACAACACCCTGTATATTGCAACCTTTTCCGCGTTAATTGGTATGGCCGCGTGGTTCCTTTTCCGGCCAACAGTATTCGCCCCTCGATATTTTTTTGCCTGTGTATTCTTATTTTTTCTGCTGGCGGCAAAATCCGCTGAATACGCAAGTGAGAATCTTAATAGCACCCTGCTTTCCTCTTTCATTCCGATGTTCACCATTCTAACCCTGATCTCAACGATATTCATTTATTCCGGTCGGGTGTTCCTGCCAAAAGAATCCTTATTGTATCTGTCGGGAAACCTTAGTGAGTGCGAGAAGGAACCGCGTCATTGTAAAAAGATTTTGTTGATCAATCAGACCGCCCAACAAGCAGGGCGGCTTTTCACCACTACGTATCTTCGATATTGGTTTAGGACCGATCTAATTCAATGCGGTTTAACCACAGATGAAGTACACGCCTACATAAACCTTGATACTCCAGATCAAAGGTGGAGTTTTATTTACGGCCGCGGATTTAGATACATCCCCTTATACACTACAACTGATCCGCTTGAAATCCTGATAGCAAGAGACCTGAAAGAAATGCCCGCCTGGTTACGTGTAACAAGACATAAGAGTGATACCAGTGACAATTTTGTTCTTTTGGAGCTCACTTCAACAGATGCATCACATAGGCCACTCGTTACTTGCGCCCCATCTTCTGACTCCGCGTGGGCGTTAAAAAACAATTAAATAGCGCCGCACACCCTGCTCCAAGAGCAGCGATACTATGAATTATTCAATAGCTTGCTAGAAATATCCCCCACAAAGAGTGGGGGATATTTCTAATTTCACTATTGACAAGTACAGGTATAGGGCCAATAGGGGCTGCAAACAGTGGTACATCCAGGTACATCATCATCACCGCCGCCGGGAGGAGGACAAGCCGCGGGCGGAGAAACATGCACTGAGGCGATAGCCGGCTGTGGAGAATCACCCGGATTGTTGTAACAATCCCTGCCATAGTTCTCGAAACCGACACAGAACCCATATTGGTGCGGACCCGGGTTCACAGCCGTACAACAACTCAAGGAAGGATCCATCTCGAAGCCCTCCGGACAATTCACGCCAGGACCCTGCCCCTTGCAAATCACCATGCTTGGATCATTCGGGTCCGGCTCGGGCGTATATCCCGGAAGACACGTCGGAACTACATCTGAGGGGGGCGTCACCTCGCAAGTCGCCGGCGTATACGTCAGGTCACCATTGCCCGTGCAGGTTGTCTGTGGTCGGTCAGCGTTGCAGGCAGCTGCAGAATCAATATCTAAAACATACCCAGCCGGTTCCGGCCACGGGTCTATGGTTACCTTCGACCAGTCACTGCCACAAGGACCCTGTATTGCACTCAGGCTTGGTTGTACACAATCATCACCGACAGCGGGGACGACCGGATCACCAGGCAACCCGTTGATATCCGCGCCATACAGCGCCACTCCCTGACAATACGGAGCATAAAACGTCGGGTCCCCTACCACACAGCGGAATCCGAGATCTGGAAGATGGTCTATCGGATTGAGTGAAAAACGATGTGCGGCAATGGCAGAATCAGCACTATCGGAAAAACTGCTGGAACGTACCGAGCGCTTCTGACCCAGCTCGGGCCCGAGCGGATCGGTAGACGACGCCAGATCGTAATCAGGCTTGTAATAGTCCGCCGCCCATTCTTTCACATTACCGGACATATCGAACAAGCCATAATAGCTGACGCCATCCGGATAGGATCTCACCTTGTTGGACTTACCGTTACAAAAATTGAAGTTGAGCAGGTCACAGACCGGCGCTGCATCTCCCCATGGGAAGAGGTTCGACTCAGGACCGCGCGCCGCCTTTTCCCATTCGGCTTCGGTGGGCAGGCGACCATGTACAAAGGCGCAGTAATCGGTGGCCTGCTGATAATTGACGCCTATAACCGGGAAACTTGCAAAACGATAGTTGTGAAACTCCGGATTATCTGCCGGGTCTGGAGCGGTGCATTTCCCAACGCTCACACACCATTCGTACTGCTCATTGGTCACTTCATTGGTATAGATCCAATAGTCGCTGACGGTAACTTCGTGCTCTGCGCCGTCAAAAAAGTTATTGAACCCCATAACGAAAGGACCACCCGGTACGGCCGCCAAAATGGAACCATCGATATACAAATATTTCGATCCTACTTCCATGGGCGGGCCGGCCAGGTCAATGGGTACTATGGCAGGCTCCGTTCCATCAACTGGAGCTTCAGTCGCATTCAGCCCTGCCGCACCCGGTCCTGCTCCCATATTGCAGGCTCCCAGCGCCAGAGAACCCACAACCATCATGGACACAAGAGTCAAAAAGTATTTCATAGGTCTCTCCTCTAAGATTTTCAAGCCTTACGGCATTGCAAGGTTAAGCAATTGTAACCTCACCCTGTTAATATGCTGTATCCCCAATAGGTTGGAGGACAGATCGAGGAGGAGTTTGACTCATCTAATTGTGTGGACAACACGAAAGGCCGCCACAGTGGCGGCCTTTCGAAATGCTACGGACTTTTACTCCTTGACGTTCTTTGCAAACAATTGGAATTGAGGTCATAAACGCAGGTGCAAGTTGCTGATCCGTACATATCATCCTTTTCCTCATCACCCGCAAGCGCCAGGGCCGGCAGGACAATAACAACTGCAAGTATTACTATTCCATTTTTCTCCGGACATGGGACAGCCCCCGCGGGGCGGCGGACAACCCGATCCATCATCATCGCCGCCGCCGGGAGGAGGGCAAGCCGCGGGCGGAGAAACATGTACTGAGGCGATAGCCGGCTGTGGAGAATCACCCGGATTGTTGTAACAATCCCTGCCATAGTTCTCGAAACCGACACAGAACCCATATTGGTGCGGACCCGGGTTCACAGCCGTACAACAACTCAAGGAAGGATCCATCTCGAAGCCCTCCGGACAATTCACGCCAGGACCCTGCCCCTTGCAAATCACCATGCTTGGATCATTCGGGTCCGGCTCGGGCGTATATCCCGGAAGACACGTCGGAACTACATCTGAGGGGGGCGTCACCTCGCAAGTCGCCGGCGTATACGTCAGGTCACCATTGCCCGTGCAGGTTGTCTGTGGTCGGTCAGCGTTGCAGGCAGCTGCAGAATCAATATCTAAAACATACCCAGCCGGTTCCGGCCACGGGTCTATGGTTACCTTCGACCAGTCACTGCCACAAGGACCCTGTATTGCACTCAGGCTTGGTTGTACACAATCATCACCGACAGCGGGGACGACCGGATCACCAGGCAACCCGTTGATATCCGCGCCATACAGCGCCACTCCCTGACAATACGGAGCATAAAACGTCGGGTCCCCTACCACACAGCGGAATCCGAGATCTGGAAGATGGTCTATCGGATTGAGTGAAAAACGATGTGCGGCAATGGCAGAATCAGCACTATCGGAAAAACTGCTGGAACGTACCGAGCGCTTCTGACCCAGCTCGGGCCCGAGCGGATCGGTAGACGACGCCAGATCGTAATCAGGCTTGTAATAGTCCGCCGCCCATTCTTTCACATTACCGGACATATCGAACAAGCCATAATAGCTGACGCCATCCGGATAGGATCTCACCTTGTTGGACTTACCGTTACAAAAATTGAAGTTGAGCAGGTCACAGACCGGCGCTGCATCTCCCCATGGGAAGAGGTTCGACTCAGGACCGCGCGCCGCCTTTTCCCATTCGGCTTCGGTGGGCAGGCGACCATGTACAAAGGCGCAGTAATCGGTGGCCTGCTGATAATTGACGCCTATAACCGGGAAACTTGCAAAACGATAGTTGTGAAACTCCGGATTATCTGCCGGGTCTGGAGCGGTGCATTTCCCAACGCTCACACACCATTCGTACTGCTCATTGGTCACTTCATTGGTATAGATCCAATAGTCGCTGACGGTAACTTCGTGCTCTGCGCCGTCAAAAAAGTTATTGAACCCCATAACGAAAGGACCACCCGGTACGGCCGCCAAAATGGAACCATCGATATACAAATATTTCGATCCTACTTCCATGGGCGGGCCGGCCAGGTCAATGGGTACTATGGCAGGCTCCGTTCCATCAACTGGAGCTTCAGTCGCATTCAGCCCTGCCGCACCCGGTCCGAGACCATTACAGGCGGTCAGGATCAGGGAAAGCACGGCCATCATCGAAACAAAAAACAAAAGGCGTTTCATAACAGTCTCTCTTCCATGAATATCAGCTTTGCAGATTTGCAAGGTTAAGCAATTGTAACCTCACCCTGTTAATATGCTGTATCCCCAAAAGGTTGGATACATAAAAAACAAGTGCCCTCGCCTGTCGGGCGAGGGCACTCAGATCTATTTCAACACACAGGCGTTGTCTTTCTCCACCCATTTACACGCATATGCATACTTGATACATCTTGCCTCTGATGGAATTCGCGAACAAACGTCCACGGGCTGGCTGCATTTAAGTGTGGTCACATCCACGGTGACACAGCCCGGGCCGCTGAGTTTTATCTCGCCGGGCGAGCAGGCTCCGAGGTCCACATTGAACGTGGACCCTGGGGCGCAACCCGGATACGTGCCACCTGTCACCGCCTGACAGCACTGGAATGCATCGTTATAGGAATATCCCGCTGCACAGCCTGCATAAAACTGTGAAGCCAGCAGTGGATCGTCAATTCCAAAAGGCGCTTGAGAAACTCCGTTGGCAGGCACACACGCCCCGGCAAGGGTATCAAAGTACAAACCCGTCGAACACAGACCGTTCGCATCCGTTCCGAGCATGCAGGACTGCTGGCCACCGCGGTCCACCGTAACATATCCCACGGGGCAACCGGACACGCTGACCTGCCCGATGATCGGCGCGTAACTGCACGCACCGGTAACCGGGTCGAGCGTATAACCGGGATCACAAGTGGGAGCCGCGCCCGTGACATCGGGTGAATTGCTGCAGGTTGGGTTACACACGTTAATCGGATTGGTGCTCTCCACTGATCTTGGGCCAATGCAAGTCAGCACGCGCTGTCCGTCCACCACGGCTTCTTCACAATCCAGTTTATCGTTGACCTCATACAACGCCCCCTGAGGGATGGCTACTGAAGCGTAACCATTTCCATTTACGCAATATTGACCTGCCACATGCGCGTTCGGCACCTCGCATCCATTCGAAACAATCGCGCCCGCGGGAATAAAGGCGGCAAGCTGGCAATACGGTGCAACAGGCTGCGGATCTGGAACCGCGCAACGGAAACCCAGGTCGCGGCCATGATCGGTTTGTTCGTTAAAGTGGCGAATCGCGGAAGCCACCTGCTCCAGGGCTGTTTCGAAAGAACTACCGCGAATTGCGCGGTACTGCCCGCTTTCCGGGCCGCCCGGGTTGATCGTCGGTCCCTCGTTGTAATACGTTTCACTGTACCAATCACCGACCCATTCAAAGACGTTGCCGGCCATATCATACAGACCGTACGCGCTGGCACCGTTTTCGAAGGCGTCCACTTCAGATGTGCGGCCGCTACAAAAACCAAAATTGGCGATGTCACAGGCCGGCGCATCATTGCCCCATGGATGGACATTTCCGTTTATGCCGCGCGCGGCCTTTTCCCACTCTGCCTCGGTGGGAAGACGTCCCTGCACCCAGTTACAATAGGCATTCGCCTGATCCCACGTGACACCGACGACCGGATGATTTGCATATTCGGGATTGCTATATACGGGTCCGCCGATCTCTTGCGTAGGCGTGGTACAGGAACCAACCGCCACACATTGTGAAAACATGCGATTGGTCACTTTGGTCTGTTGGATCCAATATCCTTCGAGCGTTACATTATGCTCGGGCGCAACAGAACTGCCATCTCCCATTATAAATTCCGACGGTGGGATGTAGATCAACGTGCTTCCATCGATCCATTTCATCTTCTCCCCGCTTTGCGGGCCGGCCAGTGCCACTGGGGCCGCGGTTGGGGCTGTCTCTGTGGCCGGCGCTTCCGTTGGTGGTAAAGACGTGGCTGTTACCACAACCACGAGCGGTGTAGGCGTGGCGCCACAAGCAGATAAAATGAATGTCATTATCAGGCTACATATCACGGAACGAGCAGTTTTCATTCAATCTCCTTTTCTCGCGAGGCTCGCGAGACGTTGATTATTATAATGCAAGGAGCGCATGGAAAATCGATAAAAAAAGACCGTCGCATGCGACGGTCTTCAAACATGAGTACAATATTAAATTGATGCGATCTTCATCCTAGCAACTCGAAGTGTCGCAGGTGCAGGTCACCGGGTTCATTACCCCACAACCGCCGCACGTGGCTGTACAAACAGGTGCCTCAGGATCCGCAGGCGTAACGCCCGGTATGATGCACAAGCCTGGTTCGTTCCCGTTTGGGTCAAAGCCCACGTTCAACCTGCAAGTGTTATCCAACTCAGCCAGGCCTTTAATGGGGTAGTAGATTTCCAATTCGGGCAGCGCCGCACCTGCCTGCTCATGCGTAAAATAATCGTTAAGATCAAAGGTGGCGGGATCTAAATTTCCATTCCCGGCCCAAAAGCCAACCATGTATTTTGTATCGTCATTGAACAGGGACAGTTTCACCGCGATCTGAATTGTATTTGGATCAGCCGGCGAGAGACGCACCCAGGCCGTATCGGGATCATTCCCCGAACCTTGATCGAAAATCTTTGATTCGTAACCATCGCCCGTGAAGCTCGTCTCATCTGCTCTAATGATCTTTTCGCCGCCCACGTTCCCGTTCGCATCAAACCAGGCCTGAACCCCGTCCGTTGTCCAGTCTGTTGAAGTCGGCTGGTTTGCAATCACAAGCACATCGCCATGTCCATCCAGATCCAGGTCGAACTCCGCGGCATAGCCACCGGTTTTAGAGTTGACGCCTGCCTCGAGGGACTTAACCACGACCGAACCATAGACAAAAGTTTCATCGACAAAAATTGTAATGTCCTGGATATCTATGTTGGCATAATAAATGTCCATGGTGTTTCCGTTAAATGGCCTTTCGAACTGGCCAAAGGTAAAACGGTCCCCGCTTGGTGCGCGCTTTTTATCAGCCAACAAAGACGAATCCTGGTCACCTGCATGGTTGACGCGCGTTTCTGGCAAATCCCCGGGGATGGTCGTATGCACGATCTGCGGAGTTGCAGTTGCACCGCTATCCGGAATCATCCCTTCAGGTGTCGCTGGCGGCTCCGTGGCATCCAACCCGGCCGCGCCCGGCAACG
This sequence comes from uncultured Anaerolineaceae bacterium, assembly GCA_964549865.1. Classification (GTDB taxonomy): domain Bacteria; phylum Chloroflexota; class Anaerolineae; order Anaerolineales; family Villigracilaceae; genus Villigracilis. The sequence goes on along the minus strand of CAZJYB010000027.1, from coordinate 33 downwards.
CGCTGCTGCAGGCCCCAACGATGAACATCAGAC
>CAZJYB010000026.1:0-31505 GCA_964549865.1 uncultured Anaerolineaceae bacterium | reverse complement strand
CTCGCGGCATGAACGATGTGTTTTCGTGCCTTGGTGCCTTCGTGGTAGGCATTTCGGATAGGTTCAAAAGGGACTGTTGTAGGCGATCTGTTATGTGATCTCGTAGGGCACGCCGCGCACGTTGAACTCTTTCCCATTTACGTCCACTTTAACTTTCACCGCCAGCATTTGTGCAGGCACGCCTGTATTTGGATACCAGATCCGCTTTTCAACCGGCAGAATGAACAACCCGTCTTCATTGCCGACCGGGGTAAAGGTCTCGTTGGGCTCCTGTTTATAAACGGATATTCCCAGGCATTTGCATAACTCATCGGCAAATGAGACCACATCTTTGGATGGCAGGCCGATCTCGCTGACCTGCAGGATCTGTTCGCTGTTGAACACGGCATGCACGGAATTTTTCTGGACGTGGCGCGCGATGAATTCAAGGATGTTGCCGCCCGAATCCTTGAAATACAAGGAAGTGGAGTTCCAGGATTCGCTCTTAAATTCATCCACCCCGTTTTCGTCCTTCAAGAGCGGTATCCTCGCAAAGATCCATGCCTTGGCATAAATGAATTGATTCTCGGGGATATTAAAGCAAAAATGATATTCACCCTTCCATCCAGGAGGTGCCTGCCTGAAGATCAACTCTGTTTTGCCGGCCACAACTTCCAGTGAATCGACATTGAGATGCACGGGCAATTCCAATACGTTGGCGTAATAATCGCGCTGCGCGTACAGGTCACTGGTCAATAATTCGAGTTGTTTGATCAACATGGATTGAACCTTTTCTTTTCCTTTGTTCATCAGGGCAATGGGATTTCCGTTGGTCCCCGTTCAATACGATCTCATCCTCGCTGGGGAGGGGTTCTGCCGAACGGCGGCACGCAAACATGGCCAGCAAGAGCAGGACGATCGCTGTTCGTGTTTTCACTCCCTGATTTTACTGCCTCCGACAAGGAGGGACTATAATTTGCCCATGAAAACGGTTTATACATTCGTGCCCTCGCCTGAGCATGAATTTCCCGATCACCCGGAAAGGCCCGGGAGGCTCAGCTCCCTCGAGTCGCAGCTGGATTCGTTTGGGGCCGAGCGGATCGAACCAAAGCCCGCGGCGATCGAACAGGTGGCACGGGTGCATGTCCCGGAAATGATCACGGAGATCGAGGAAGTTTGCAAACAGGGCCCCGGCATCATCGATCACGCGCCCACCTACGTTACACGAACATCCTATGAAGATGCCTTGCTTGCCGCCGGGGGTGCCATCGAATGTACGCGTGCCGTATTGGACGGCGATGCAGGTAACGCATTTGCCATCATCCGGCCGCCGGGGCACCATGCCGAACCTGCACGTGCCATGGGATTTTGCATCTTCAACAATATCGCCATCGCCGCGCAGGATGCGCTGGCCCAGGGATTACACCGCGTGATGGTCATCGATTACGACGCGCATCACGGCAATGGTACCCAGGCTGCGTTTCTCGATCAGGAACGCGCGGGATTCATTTCCACGCATCAATGGGGCATCTATCCGGGCAGCGGCTGGATAGAAGATGCGCCTCACGCGAAAGGACGCATCGTGAACGTCCCATTACGTGCCTATGCCGGTGATGAAACCTTTTTACGCGTTGCAGATGAGATCTTCAAACCTGTCGTCGAGAAGTTCCGCCCGCAGATGTTGTTCATCTCGGTGGGGTTCGACGCGCATTGGAACGACCCGATTACCACGCTGGGCCTCTCTACGCAGGGCTATTTCGATGTTTCCAGCAAACTTGTCCAGCTGGCGGAGGAATACTGTAACGGCAAGATCGTCTTTGTTCTCGAGGGCGGCTATGACCCGCTCAACGTCGCGAACGGCGCCGCGGCTGTCTTTACCGCTCTCGCAGGCTCGGGCTTAAGAAAAGAGGCGAATGACGCATGTCCATATAAAGACCCGGACCATACGTCACGCATTGCAGAGGTCCGCAAGTGGCATGGGATCTGATCCTGAAAAAAGACCGATGTTGTTAAATCCATTTTGCTCTAAACTTTCAAGAAGAAGTTCAACCGTCCAAAGGAGATGAGATGAGAAAACTGTTTTTATTGACGCTGGTGATTGTATTACTTCTGGCCGCATGTACGCCGGCCACCCCCGTGCCCACGAAAGAACCCGTGGCCCCGGCAACCGAAGCGCCAACGGAACCGCCAACCGAAGTGCCGAGTGAGGGACCTGAGATCGCCGCCAAACTCGCAGAACTTGGCGGTACACCCTGCGAAGAAAACCCGGACTTCACCTGTGTGACGATCCAGGTGCCGCTGAATCATTTTGATGCCGCAAATACCGAAACACTGGATGTCGTGTTTGCCGTGTCGCCTGCTTCGGGTGAACGATATGGCATGTTTGTGCAGGCCTTTCCCGGCGGCCCTGGCGGTGAAGGCATCAGTACTGGCGGTCTCAGCTGGTTTTCAGAGGGAATCCTGGAACATTATGACATTGTCTACTTCGACCAGCGCGGCCTTGGCCTTTCCAGCCCATTGGAATGCCCGAACGCCTACGAAGCGGATTTCCTGAATTATCTCGGTGAAGTGGATCAGGCCGGCGAGGAAGGCTACGACACGCCTGAGGAACAACAGGCCGCCATCGATGACGCACGCACGTTTGCAGAAGACTGCGTAGCCGAGATCGGCATCGAGCCCGGGAAACTGGCTTTCTTTGGTACAGACCAGGTGGCCGAGGATATTGATTCGTTCCGTGAAGTGATTGGTGATGACAAGATCTGGTTATACGGCGTCAGTTATGGAACTGCCGTTGCGCAAACATACGCGTATGCACATGCGAACCGCCTGGCGGGCCTGGTGCTTGACGGCACCATTAACATGACGCTCCCCGGCGAGCTCAGTGCCATGTCACAGGAAAAGGCATTCGACAAGGTTTTACTTGCCGTACTCAATGCCTGTAACGCGGATGAGATCTGCGCCGCCGATATGGGCGAGGATGCAGTTGTCGCGTATGATGACCTTGCAGCAAACGTCGCCGACGATCCGATCGCTTATGAATTCCCATTGCCCTCCGGTGAAACAGTCAGCGGCACGTTCACGTTCAACCAGCTTGAATACACCACGGCATATCAAATGTATTCGCTCAGCGGGCGCATGCTTTACCTGCGTGCCCTGGCCTCAGCGAACCGGGGCGATATCGTCCCGATGCTGCGCTTGATGTACCAGAATACATTGATCGACCCTGCGACATACGAATATCAGGGCGACCCGACCTTCTCGGATACCATGTTCTACGACGTACTGTGCACGGATGATTCCTTCTTTGGCGGGACTCAGGAAGAGCGCATCGCGCAGACCATTCAAACTGGTCAGGCTTCCAATGGCACGGTGCCGCGCCTCGACGGAAGTGTGTATACCGGTTTATATTGTGCATTCTGGCCCACCTCTCCAACCGAAGTTGTTCAGCGCGAGCCTTTGGTCCTCGAGGGCGTGCCTACATTCGTTTTGAATGCCACCCTGGACCCGGGTACTCCGTTCGAGGAAGGCAAGTTCGTCTATGAGAATCTTGCGGACGGCTATCACCTGTATGTGGAAGGCGGGCGCCATTCCATTTATGGTTGGGGATACGATTGCCCCGATAAGATCATTTCCGACTTCCTTGTAGACGGTACACTTCCGGAAGAACGCGAGATCCTTTGTGAAGATTGGGGCACGGAAGTCATCCGCGCATATGAACCCCTGATCGCGGACGATATCAGTGCGTATGCAGACCCGCTTGAGGCATTCTCCGCTGTGGACGCAACCATCCAACTCCAGACTGAATATTTCTACAGCTCTTTCGAGGAAGATGTGTCGGTTGCCTGCCCGTTTGGCGGTTCATTCACCTTCGGCCCGGGCGATGTGGGTGAGGCGTATACCTTTGAAAATTGCGCTTATATCCAGGGATTTGCCCTGACCGGCACGGGCAGCATGAACTATGAAACCAGCATTCTGACGATTGAGGCCCATGTCTCAGGTGCAAAAGAGGGGGATCTGGTTTACACCAATGACCTCGCCAATGGGACCATCTCCGTCACCGGCGAATATGGCGGTGAGCAGATAGACCTTTCGCAATAAACGGTTCACATCGCTCGAATTAAACAAAAAGTCTCCGAGGAAACTCGGAGACTTTTACTTGCATCGTACGGGCGACCCTACTAGATGCACGAATTTTGTTGTACACTCGGGATGTACAAGGAGCGAAACATGTCTCGAAGAGAAAGCAAAGGGTTTGTCGAACTGGAATGGGTGTGCCCGAACTGCGACGGCAGGAATAAAGGCTCGCGCAAGACCTGTGAGAACTGCGGCGCGCCACAACCGGATAACGTAAAGTTCCAACGCGCAGCGGAGGAGAAGGTCGTCACAGACGAGAAGGCTGTGCAGGTTGCGAAAGCCGGCGCAGATATCCATTGCGGATTCTGCGGAACGCGCAACCCGGCGAACGCCAAGACGTGTTCTCAATGCGGTGGCGATCTGGAGGAGGGGAAAGCGCGCCTGGCCGGCCTGGCATTGGAAGCGGCCCCCGCGCTGCCGAAAACTGTGGTGTGCAAAAATTGCGGGACCGAAAACCCAGGCAGTGAGCGGACCTGCTCGAAGTGCGGCTCGCCTTTGCCGCGCGTCGCACCGCGCCCCGAGTCTGTGCAGGCAAAAGTATCGCCGGCAGCCCTGGCCCAAAAAAAGAAGACAAATTGGTTGTTGTTCGGCGGCATCGGCGCGTTCCTTTTACTGTGTTGTGCAGCGATCTTTTTCCTGTTCGTATTTCCGTCGCGTTCCGTACAGGGGACAGTGACCGATGTGGCCTGGCAAACCTCCATACCTGTGCAGGAAGTCCGTGCAGTGGATTACAACAACGAGGCGGGCAGTCCGCCTTCGGATGCCTATAACGTCTCATGCCGTACGGAGAGCGAAGAGGTCTGCGAGGAAAGGACCGTGGACCAGGGCAATGGGTATGCGGAAGTTGTGGAGGAATGCCACACCGAATCCCAGGATTATTGCAGCTATACCGTGGATGAATGGACGACCATCCAGACCTATACATTGGATGGCAACGATCTTTATCCGGTCTATGACGACCCAGGCGTTTCATTTGACCAACGGCTGGGGAATGCCTCGGAACAACTCACGGTTTATTTCAGCACAACAGACGGGCAGATCACATACTCGCCGGGCTCAACCAGCGAATTTCAGCAATTCCAAATTGGAAGCACCTGGACGATCAAGTTGAATGCAGTAGGTAGTGTGATCTCGGTGGAATAGCGGGTTATGCCCAACCCAAAGGGTCGGGTTTTTGCGACTAATATAAACGATCATCTAACTTAAGGAGATTTGGAAATAATGAAGAAAATACAATGGTTCGTGGTGGTTTTTGTTCTTTTTACACTTATTTTATCTGCATGTGGCGCAGCAGCCACAGCTACACAGCCTTCGGCGACAGAAGTTATGGCAACAGAGGTTGTAGCAACAGAGGTTGTGCCGACTGAAGCACCCGTGACAAACGAGCAGGAATTGTGCGCGCCAGAAGCGGCGGGCGCGGAGAATGCAACCGAGCTGGTCATTGGGACCGGTGGTACAGGCGGCGTATTCTATCCGTTTGGCGAGGGGCTGGCGAACATCCTCAGCGCAAATATGCCGGGCGTGACGACAAGCTTTATCGAGACCGGCGGCTCGGTGGATAACATGAAGTTCATCCAAAGCGATGAGGCGCAGATCGGTTTCTCCACGGTGGACTCTGCCTACGATGCCATTCAAGGTCAGGGTGCGTATACAGAAAGTGGAAAGATCCCCGCGTGCGCACTGGCTGTGTTGTACACCAGCTTTGTACATGTCGTGGCAAGTGAAACGTCTGGTATTACAACGGTCGCAGATATGCAGGGCAAGATCGTTTCAGTGGGCGATTCAGGCAGCAGCACCGAAGGCGCAGCAGACCGCGTGCTCGAAGCCGCAGGGCTGGACCCACAATCGGATATCACGCGCCAGAACTTGAGCATTGCAGATGCCGGCGCGGCGATGACTGCCGGCACGATCGACGCGTTTTTCTGGATCGGCGGCCTGCCTACAAAAGCTGTCAGCGATATGCTTGCTGCCGGAACGAAAGTCAAGTTTGTGGATGCAAGTGAATATGTTGGACCGATTATCGAGAAATATGGCCCCGTGTATAGCGCCTTTAGTCTGAGCAAGGATGTCTATGGCACCGAAGCGGATGTGGCGGGCATTGGGATTGGCAACATCCTGTTCGTGAATGAGAACATGTCTGAGGAGCAGGCTTACCAGATCCTCACCGTGATCTTCGATCACTTGGACGAAGTTCATACATGGCACGCCCAGGCCGCGAACTTGACCGTCGAAAATGCAGCCGGAGGTTCTTCCATTCCGTTGCACCCGGGCGCGATCAAATTCTATCGGGATCAGGGCGTCATACAATAAGTTCATAACTTACCGTATGGATCAAACAAAGAAAAATCCCCGGATTATCCGGGGATTTTTTCTTTTTAGGCCGATCATATTTCTGGTCAAAGTTAATGCCTATCCTAATTTGCCCGTTACCTGTTCCACTTCCTCCAGGATCTCGGCCGATTTCACCAGGGCTTTCATTGCATTGTGGTCGTTGTATAAGGGACGATCGACATCCAAATGCTTCACATGTTTGCGGATCACTTCGCGCGCCTTGTTCGTCCCTTTGCCCGGTGTGAACTCGCGAAAGTCCAATGCCTGCGCGGCAGCCATGAATTCGATCCCCAGAACGCCGTATGCGTTATCTAATATTTGTCCGTTCTTCAGGGCGGTGTTCATACCCATCGAAACGAAATCCTCCTGGTCTGCCGCAGCCGGGATCGATTGAATGCTCGCGGGCGCCGATAATATTCGTTGTTCCACGATCAAATGATCGGCCGTGTACTGGCTGAGCATTAATCCAGAGTAGAAACCCGGTTCATGAGCAAGGAAATCAGGCAGTCCCTGCGAAAGGGCTGGGTTCGTCAGGCGGTTGAGCCTGCGCTCCGATAGAACAGAGACCATCGTGATGGCAATGCCTGCCATGTCCATGGGCAGGGAAACAGGTGTGCCCTGAAAGTTTGCGCCCGTTAAAGTCAATTTATCTTCAGGAATAAAGATCGGGTTATCCCCAACACCGTTCAATTCAATTTCAACTTGTGCACGCGCGTAGGCCAGTGCGTCACGCGCCGCGCCGATCACCTGTGGCGTAGAGCGCATGGAATATGCATCCTGCACCTTTGTTTTCATTTTGCCGGTTGTCAGGTCCGAACCTTCGAGTACTTTCATGATATTTTTTGCGGAGGTGATCGCCCCATTGAATCCGCGCAGTTCATGCAGCTTGGTGTTGTACGGCTTGGTGTTTCCAAGCAACGCCTCAATCGACATCGCTGCTGCGATCTCTGCCTGCCTTAAAAATCTTTCCATGTCGTACATATGCAGTGCAGACATGGCGGTTAATAAGTTCGATCCATTGATCGCGGCCAGGCCGTCGCGCGCCTGCAAACCCGGGACCTCGATCCCGGCACGCCGCATCGCTTCCGCGCCCGGTAATTGCTCGCCATTATAAAAAGCCTCTCCTTCGCCCATAAGCAAAAGCGCGGCCTGTGCCATCGGGGCGAGGTCGCCACTCGCGCCCACCGACCCCTTCTGACAAACAACTGGTGTGACGCCTTTATTGAGCATCTCCACCAGTGTTAAAGTGATCTCGGGTCTGCAACCCGAATTCCCGTGGGCATGCACGTTGATGCGCCCCGCCAGCGCTGCACGCACATGTTCGATGGGCGCCGGATCACCGATCCCTGCGGCGTGGTTGTAGATCAGATACTTTTGGAAATCCTTCACCTGATCGTCGTTCAGTATTTTTTCAGAGAACTCACCGATGCCTGTGTTCGTCCCATACATGATCTCTTTATTGGCAAGCTTTTCCTCCAGCATGGCGCGGCAGATCTTAATGCGCTCCAATGCTGCGGGAGCCAGTTCCACTTTTTCATGATCGCGTGCGATCGCAACGAGCTTTTCGATCGTGAGGGACGAACCGTCGAGGGTGATGGGCATTTTTTCTCCAATTAGACTTCGGAAGTCTGTTTTTAGGGTTAACTTTCCAATGATTGCAAATATTTTCTTACATCTTCAGGCAAATAACGCGTCTTGATAGACTCCATTACTAGCGTTTGATACTCTGTAGGTGAACCAAAGTTTTCTTGAACAAATTTTTGATCGATCAGTGTGCCATCACGCTGACCAAGCCATTCGAGATAATTGGAGTACATCCAATCTTCTGGTACGGCCACTAGTCCATCTTTCACAGGATTGGCATGGATATAAATACATAAATTGAGTAAATGAGTATAATTCTGAATGGGTTTGGCTTGGAATTGTCCTTGAAATAACGATCCAACCCTGGAAAAGCGTTTGTTAACGGCTTTGGTATAGGAGATCAGGAATTTTTGCATAGCACGTGATACTTGCCAAGAGACTTCGGAAGTCTTAAAGACTTCCGAAGTCTGGGGCCCAACCCTCACCAAGAGATGATAGTGAGTCGGCATCAAACAATAGGCAATAATCGCTACAGTTGGAGTTAGGTACTTCTTAACCCCTTTCAAGAAATATAGATAATTATCGGACTCGAAGAAGACCCCTTGTCGGTTATTACCGCGATTATAAAAGTGATAATACACATCGGGAGCAAACGGGGTCAATCTCCGCGGCATAGATGCGGCCTCTTTAGACTTCCGAAGTCTGCAAGACTTCGGAAGTCTGGGTTTTGAAGGATAAACCGTCGAGGGTGATGGGCATTTATTTCTCCTGGTGATTTTTTAGAATTGTACTCCCAATCACGCGTGTAACGGGAACAACCACAGCCAATTCAGCGTCATTTTTACAACATGAAAACTCGAACCCAGCATTTTATAGCCATTGGTTTACTGATCCTTATCCTTGGCATCGCCTGGTTCACTTTCTCAACACGAGATCAGGAACCTGCGCAAGTCTTCGCTGCCACGGTGAATCGCGACTGCGCCCCGTGGGACGGGGCCGCATTTACCATATCCATTCCCTACGATTCGAGATCGACCATACAAGTTTCGATCTGGCAATCACCGGATATAAAACGCTCAACCACCTTTTCGTTCCCTGATGAGACTGGCAGAATTGGAAATGCCGTCCATAGTACTCAACTCGGTTCGCCTGAACAGTTAATAGGCACAGTATTCATCCGCAGCGCCCAACAAGGGATTCCAATGGAAGGTGAGTTTGACCTTTTTACAGAAGCAGGACGCCAATTTAAAGCAAGATTCATGGCCAACTGGGGAGACTTTACCGCAATGTGCGGGTGACCTCTGATGTGGATAGATACCGCATACAACAACTTCCATTGAAATGGCATGGGGCCATGGTTTTTCTTGCTCCCAAAGCTGCTTTCCAGTATACGAAACAGAATAATATTGCAATCTCGGTTGCACGAGTGATAGTGCTATACTCTTCTCCATATATGGCGGAGTTTTGACCGCTTTTTTGCTATCATGTTTGAGGAGAGAACATGAAGGGAAAACCAACATCTACAATGCAGCCGGAGCGGGGAAGCCAAAGCCCGGCAAAGCCAATAACAAAAGTAAGAAACCAAAGAAGGCCGTTTCAAGCGCGCCGATCTCATTCAGTGAGAAGGGTTTTCGCGCGCTGATCGAAAGCAGTGCAGACGCCATTACGCTTCTTGATGCCGCGGGAGTGGTCCTGTACGACAGTCCGGCGGCATCGGGCATGTTGGGCTATGGCCCCGAGGTCTGGATCGGAAAAAACGTATTCCAATTGATCCACGCCGATGACTTGCAGAAGGTTCAGGACTTGTTTCGAAAGCTTGTGGAAGCGCCCGGCAGCCACGTTAAAAGCATGTTCCGTTTACGCCGCAAGGATAATTCGTGGCTGTGGATAGAAGCCGTTGGGACCAATTTGCTTGCCGAAGAAACGGTGAAAGCGGTCGTCGTTAATTACCGCGATATTACCGAGCGTAAGCGGGTGGAAGAGGCGCTCCATCAATCAGAGACAAACTACCGCTCCCTTGCCGAGAATTCTCTTCAGGGTATTAGCATCTTTCAGGATCAGAAGATAGTTTATATAAACCCGGCCACATGCAGAATATATGGATACGCATTCGAAGAAATGACTTCCATGTCCACCGGGCAGATCATCGCGCTCACCCATCCGCAGGATCGCGACATGGTTATGGAACGGATCCGCAAACGCACGCGGGGTGAGCCCATTCCTTCCTCCATTGAGTTAAGGATCTTGCGAAAAGATGGCTCGACCGGTTGGATCCAGTCCTTCAATAATGCAATTGAATACAACGGAAGACCCGCACTCTTATCCACCAATATGGATATTACCGAGCGCAAACGAGCGGAGGAGGCACTGACAGCTAGCGAATTACGTTACCGTATTCTGGCTGAAGCTTCGCAGGATATGATCACTCTGATTAATCGGCAGTGGGAGGTGGAGTATACAAATACGTTTGGTGCCCGTGCATTCGGGGCTGCGCCAGACGAATTGACGGGAAAGCGTCTCGCAGATCTCTTTCCACCCGAGATCGCCAAACGCCAGCAGGACAATCTACAGAGGGTCTTTGAAAGCGGACAGCCGTTTTACATCGAGGCGCCGGTTGCCTTTCCCGGCAGTACCCAATGGCTGGGCACATGGCTGGCGCCGATCAAAGGACCGGACGGTCAGACCAACTCCGTTCTGGTCGTCTCGCGCGACATCACTGCTCGCAAAATAGCAGAAGAATCACTGCAGCGTTCGCTGGAACAGGTCACGCACGGCCGAAGCACACTACAAGCGCTCAGCCTGGCCGCCCAAGCGGCGCAGCGAGCTCATACGCCTCAAGCCATTTACCAGGCCGTGGGCGATGAAATAAAAAAGCTGGGCTTCAATCTGATCATCTATGACTTCGACGACAAGAAAGGGGAGCTGAGCGTCGCCTTTGTCAACTTCGCCGAAGCACTGTTGCGAACGGCAGAGAATTTGGTCGGGGTTTCCGCCAAATCCCATCGTTTTCCTGTCATCCCAGGTGGTTATCACGATCAAATACTTTCCGCCGGTAAAGCGGTCTTCCATATTGATTCCACGGAAATCACGGCAGAGGTATTGCCTCCGTTCTTGCGCCCTTTGACTGGCCAGGTCGTCCGCATATTTGGGGCTACGCCGGCCATTTATGCGGCGCTGATGGTTGACAAGAAGCCACAAGGCATGATGGTCGTCCTGGGAGTCGATCTGGGAGAAGTTGACCTTCCGGCCGTGGACATTCTGGCAGCGCAGATCGCCATCGCGCTGAAGAACGCCCAGCTTTTTGAATCTGTTCAGCGTCAACTCGAGCATCTCCAGGCATTACGTACCATTGATATTGCCATCAGCTCCAGCTTCGATCTAAGGCTAACGCTTGAAATCCTATTGAAACAGGTCGTTGTACTGCTCCGTACAGATGCGGCAGCGATATCACTATTCCACACCATTACAAAAACCCTTGAATATGCGGGCGGTCGAGGCTTTCGCTCTCAGGCCATTCGCGAAGCCAGGGTAAGCCTTGGTGAAGAGCTTGCTGGGCAGGCTATTCAAGAGCGTCGTACCGTCCATATCACGAACCTTCTGGAATCGAAAAGTAAGTCTGATCAGGCGATGTGGTTGAAGAGCGAGGAGTTTGTCGAATATTATTGCGTGCCGCTGCTCATCAAGGGAGAAATAAAAGGTGCATTGGAGGTCTTTCATCGCGAACCTCTTGCCGAGGATGCTGACTGGCTGGGCCTTCTGGAAACCCTGGCGAGGCAGGCAGCCATCGCAATAGACAGTGCCCAACTGTTTGATGGTTTGAATCGCTCAAATGTCGAACTAATGTTGGCCTACGATGCAACCATCGAAGGCTGGTCCGCTGCGCTTGACCTGCGCGATAAGGAAACGGAGGGGCACAGTCGGCGCGTCACTGAAATGACCGTCGAGCTGGCGCGCCGAATAGGCATTGGCGAATCTGAACTGGTGCATATCCGCCGCGGCGCGCTTTTACACGATATGGGCAAACTGGGCGTACCGGATCACATCCTGCTCAAGCCCGATAAACTTACTGACGAAGAGTGGCACATCATGCACGCGCATCCGGTTCATGCGTATGAAATGCTTTTGCCGATCAATTATTTAAAGCCTGCCCTGGATATTCCCCATGCACACCATGAAAAATGGGATGGTACAGGGTACCCGCTTGGACTGAAAGGAGAGAATATCCCGCTTGCGGCGCGTATCTTCGCAATCGTGGACGTATGGGATGCGATCACCAGCGACCGTCCATATCGCGCTGCATGGAGCAAAGAGAAGGCTCTTGAGTTTATCAAGAATGAATCTGGAAAACATTTCGACCCACAGGTTGTGGAAGGATTCTTGGGGATGATCGCCAACAAATGATCGAGCATGGTTGAAAACCAGCCTGTAAGTGGACATTTTTCTTTCTCACAAAAAACATGGTCGTCGCGTAATCGGCGGAGAGGCGTAGAGCAGGCGTCAAGTGGTATTTGCAGTCACATGATAAAGTTGCCGGCGTAAATGATTTCTCTTCTCCTCCTTTGTCAAAGAGAGCCGGGCTTGGCACCTCGGCTCTCTCGATTCCAGTGTCTGGAGTAAAATCCAGCGCATGACAAACGGAAAAGAATATCTTCCCAAACGTGCGATGAGCATCCACGCGCATCCCGACGACCAGGAATTCTCGATCGCCGGGACGCTTGCCAGATGGGCCAAAACGGGATGTGAGATCGTCTCTGTCGTGATCACAAGCGGAGACGCCGGTTCAAACGACCCAAAGCATGGCGCGGCTTACAAAGCGACTCTTGCCCGAATCCGCGAGCGTGAACAAAAATCTGCCAATAAAGTGCTTGGTATAAAAGAGTCGATCTTTCTTGGCTACCCGGATGGTGAATTGGAACCAACGCTTGCCTTGCGAAAACAATTAACACAACTTATCCGTCAACATAAACCAGATACGGTTGTGATCGGCGATCCGCAGGGTGTATTTTATGGAAACGGATATATCAACCACCCGGATCATCGCGCCGCTGCACAGGCTGCATTGTACGCGGTCTTCCCGTCAGCGGAAACACGGCTCATTTTCACCGACCTGCTCGAAGCGGGGCATGAACCGCATAAGGTCAAGAGGGTATATGTCCATGGGGCGGAGAAATCCGATACCTGGGTGGATGTCACCGATACGATGGACGTCAAACTCGAAGCATTGAAAAAACACGCGAGTCAATTGGGCGAATGGGATCCAGAAAAGACCTTGCGCGAATGGGCCGAGGAAGCAGGCAAGGAAAAAGGTTTCAAATATGCCGAGGCCTATAAAGTGATGATCAACGTGGAAGAAGAAGAGCAGGCTGAAGCCAAATCATGACGTTCGTGAGTTATGAATTTCCGATCTTTTTCACGATCGTTTTTGTTTTATATTGGGTCGTTCGTAGAGGGCCCTGGCAAAACCTGCTTTTGCTGGCCTCGAGTTATCTTTTTTATGGGTGGCTCGTTCCATGGCATGTCCTCGTTCTCTTTCTCTCCACGCTCCTTGATTATCTGCTTGCTCTGGGCATGATCCGTTTGAAATCGCAAGCCAGGCTTTTTTTATGGCTTGGCATATTGCTTAATATTGCCCTTTTGGCTTTCGTAAAATATTATTTCTCCTTCAATAATTCTCTGGGGCTCTGGCTGAATGAATTGGGATTGTCCGGCGATATTTTTCTCGCCAGGGTCATCCTGCCGTTGGGTTTGTCTTTTTATATTTTAAAAAAGATCGGCTATCTGATCGACGTGCAGCGCGGCGTTTTGCAGCCCACAAATGACTTTATTGCTTTCGCGGCCTATGTCTCGTTCTTCCCGCAGGTTTTTTCGGGCCCCATCGATCGTCCACAAAAATTATTGAAGCAGCTGGAGCAGCCGCGCATTTGGAAACCTGCCCATGCTTACACTGCGTGGCATTTGCTTGTGATGGGGTTGTTCAAAAAGATCGTGATTGCGAATACGGTGAAAGTGATCGTGGACCAGATCTTTCTACTTGAAGAGCCATCCAAGGTTTTGCTGCTTGTGGGCGGGCTTGGCTTTACGCTCCAGATCCTTGCAGATTTTTCATCCTATACCGATATTTCACGCGGCATTTCCTTTTTGCTGGGCCTGGAAACCATGGAGAATTTCAATCAGCCTTATCTCTCGCTTACACCGGGCGAGTTTTGGAATCGCTGGCATATTTCGCTTTCGTCGTGGTTGCGTGATTATATTTTCTTTCCCTTGCGTCGCGCCCTGCTTCGGATGCGTACTCTGCCTGAAGTGATCGTCCAATCCCTGCCTGCACTTGTCACAATGTTTGTCAGTGGACTCTGGCATGGCGTTGGATGGAAATTCATTGTCTGGGGACTGTATTATGGAGTGCTGATCGTACTATATCAACTGATCGGTCTGCGCGGCGATTGGAGGCCGGCCGGGCGTTTCAAACTGTTTTTTGCCTGGCTGACGATGTTCCTGTTGATCGTCTTTGGCTGGTTGATCTTCCGGGCTCAATCCCTTCCATGGCTGTGGAACGCGCTGGCCCATGCTCCGCTTTATCGAACCCCGCAGGAATTGATCGCCAGTTTCACGTTACTGGTCATGATCGCCTTCTATGCAACCCTTCTGATGGTCAAGTTTCTAATGGATCGCTATTGGGAAAATAGCTTGAATTTGCACGCCCTGTATTACGCGGGCGCGACCCTGGCGGTGATGGTATTCATGAACTCATCCTCTCCGGACTTTATCTATTTCCAATTCTAATGAACACGTCATCTGTATTCTCCCGCTATCTTTTATTCCTCTTTGGGATTTTGCTTGCGACCAGTTTTTACCTTCCCGGCCGTTATGGAATTCCATATCCACAGTCCCTCGATCCTCAATTCAAGCCAAATGTAAAAAGGGAATATGTTGATGCGATCTCCGAAAAACAACCGCAGCTTGTACTGGTGGGGGATTCAGTACTTTATCTGGGTGTAAATGAAGAAGTCATGTCGGAACGGCTTGGCATGAATACATACAGCCTTGGTGTGCCCGGCTCCGGCTCGGCCGTATGGTATTTGATCCTGCAGAATTTGATCCTGGAGGCTTCCCCGCGTCCGAAGTATGTGGTGGTCCTGTTTCGCGACACGATGTTGACAGTCCCTGCATATCGGACAACAGGCCGTTATTTTGGCGTCGTCGATGATTTTGCCGATCGCAATGAGCCGCTTGTGGCACAGCTGGCATACATTAATCAAATGAATCCTGTTGAAAAAATGGCGGAACAGTATTTTCCCTTGTACAGCGCTCGTTGGGAAATTCGCCAGGGTTTGGATAACCGTCTTCGCTATAACGCCCCCTCCATGCTCTTCAATTGTTTCAGCGAATGTACGGATGAAGCTATAAACTCCATTTTTGGAAAAGAGCGCGTGGACGTTACTGCACTTAATCAGGCCGTTGAAGATGCAGGCAAAACCTTGTACGCACCTGCAGTGATGGACTTCAATGCGCAGCTTGATAAATCTTTTCTTCCCCCGATGATTCAATTGGCAAAAGAGAATGATATTATCCTGATCTTTGTGCGCACAAAAACCCTGAATTTTCCTGAAATCAGCTCAGAACCTTTTGAGTTACGCCGTTACGTCGAATCCCTGAGTGCTTATCTGGCTGGGCAGAACACTGTGTATTTCCTTGATTTTGCCCATGACCCAGGAATTTTGAACACATATTTTTTCGACTCAATGCACTTCAACTCGGAAGGCAGGCAGGCGTTTACGCAAATCCTTGCAGATGAATTGCGGCCAATCCTGAAGTAGTCTTTGAGCAGCGGGCATCCGGCTGCTTTCGTGAAGATTATTCTTCGTGATAAACTCGGCATATGACGTCAGCCACTGCTCTTGCGCATCCCAACATCGCATTTATTAAATACTGGGGGAATCGGGACGATTCCCTGCGCCTTCCTTCAAATGGCTCGATCTCCATGAATCTTGATGGGTTGTATACGCGTACAACAGTTACATTTAATTCCTCCAAAGTCGATTCGTTGCGGATCAATAGTGGCGAAGTAAAAGGCAAAGGCTTGGAACGTGTTTCGCACATCCTTGATCTTGTGCGGGAGATGGCAAAGATAAAAGAAAAAGCGGAAGTCATCAGCGAAAATAATTTTCCCGCAGGCGCGGGGATCGCCTCTTCCGCAGCGGCTTTTGCAGCACTGGCACTTTCAGCCAGCAGGGCCGCGGGCTTGACCTTAAGTGAGAGTGAGTTATCGCGGCTTGCCAGACGCGGCTCCGGTTCGGCCTCGCGCTCGATACCCACGGGGTTTGTAGAATGGCAGATGGGCAGCAACGACGATGATTCCTTTGCATTTTCCATCGCGCCTGCCGATCATTGGGACCTTGTGGACTGTATTGCCATCGTAAGCGCCGCGCATAAGAAGACAGGCTCCACCGAAGGACATGCGCTCGCCAGGACAAGCCCATTGCAGGCTGCGCGCCTCGCAGATGCACCCCGCAGGCTCGAGATCTGTCGCGCTGCGATCCTCGACAGGGATTTCGATACTTTTGCAAATATCATCGAGCATGATTCGGACGTCATGCATGCAGTCATGATGACCTCCAATCCGCCCTTGATGTACTGGCAATCTGCCACGGTGAATATCTTTCACTCGGTGCGCGATTGGCATGAGAATGGATTGCCCGCCGCGTATACGGTGGACGCCGGGGCGAATGTGCATGTCCTGTGTCCGCGCCAACAGGCGAAAGAGCTCGAGAAGCGCCTGCGAGAACTGCCCGGGGTAGGTGATGTGCTTGTTGCAGGGGTAGGCGGGCCGGCCAGGATCATATAGCTGATAAGCCATCAACCCGGGGGTTTCATTTATCTAATAAATCTTTAACTTTGTTAAAATCCATTTGAAGATATAATCCGCTTTGCCACACACAACTGTGGGAAAGGATTCAAACATGGTATCTGGTTTTGTAACATTGATCATATTCATCCTTGCATTAGGCGGGATGATCTTCGTGCACGAGTTGGGACATTTCATCGCCGCGCGCTGGGCAAAGATCGAAGTGGAGGAGTTTGGCTTTGGCCTGCCTTCTTATAAATTAGCCACCCTCTTCACCTGGCAGGGTACAGAGTTCACACTTCACGCATTGCCGCTTGGTGGATTTATTCGACCGAAAGGCGAGAATGACCCGAATGTGCCAGGCGGGCTTGCCGCGGCAAGCCCATGGAAACGCCTCGTGGTTTTGTTCGCCGGCCCGCTGATGAATTTGATCACGGCGGTGCTCGTATTTTCATTGCTGATTGCGATGGAAGGCATTCCGATCCCCGGCTCGATAAAGATCAATTCTGTGACTGAAAATTCTCCGGCGATGATCGCCGGCGTTGAGCGCGGCGACGTCCTGCTTGCCATCAACGGCGAACGTGTCACTGATGTGCAGGCCGCCATTGATATTATTCAGGCGAACCTCGATAAACCGGTTGAATTGCTTGTCGATAGGGACGGCGAGGAGATCACCATCACGGCCACGCCGTTATCAAGCAGACCTAGGGAGCAGGGCGCGCTGGGCGTGGGTCTTGGCTATCCTACGCGCCCCGCTACGATTGGCGAGATCGCGGGAGGCGGTGTTACCATCACTGCCATCCAGGCTGCGACGATCGTTTATCTCCCGATTGCGCTTATACAGGGTGTCATCGCTCCAGAGCAGGCGCGCTTTGTAGGTTTCAAGGGTATCTTCGATATGTTCGATGTCGCTGTTGAGGAGGATGTCAGCAGCAGGCAGGAAGTGGAGGGGCCAACAACAAGTGGTGCTGCTCAACCCACCAACTGGACCCTGAATCTGATCGGCATCCTCAGCATTTCACTTGGAGTGATGAACCTCTTCCCAATTCCCGCGCTGGATGGCGGACGCATTCTCTTTACACTGCCCGAGATCCTTTTTCATAAACGCGTTCCAACCGAATGGGAAAACGTGGTCAATGGGTTTGCAATGCTCCTGCTTATCAGCCTGTTGATATTCGTCAACGTAATGGATTTTATTGACCCGGTCCGCATCCCGATCCCATAAAATATGGTAGAAAAGACTGCATTTCAAACCATTCTTACCTCGCTGCAGGATGTAAAAAAGGATCTTTCGCGCGCCTATTTGCAGCATTTTTCAGATATTGATCCGGCATCGTTAAAATCCCTTTTGGAGGTCTGGCCCCGCCTCAAGCCGACCCGAAAGCTGCTCGTGCTCGATGGGTTTTTATCTCTCATGGATTCGGATACGCTTGTCTCCTTCGAGGACATCGGCCATGCCCTGCTGAATGACCCGGATGCAGAAGTTCGGGCACGCGCCATTCGTTTGCTGTCCGAGTCCAATGACCCAAAACTCGTTGGCGTGCTCATTGAAATCCTGAAGAACGACCCGGACCTCCCACCGCGCATGGAAGCCGCGACCTTGCTTGGCGAATTCGTCCTGCTTGGCGAACTGGATGAGCTTCCTGAAGACCTGCATCGCAAGGCAGAAGATGCATTAATGGCCGTGGCGGGCAGTGAAGGTCATGCTTCCCTGCGCAGAAGTTCATTGGAAGCTGTTGGTTTCTCATCGCGCGTCGAAGTGGAAACGCTGATTCACTCGGCATTCAATCGCTCGGATCCCATCTGGGTGGCCAGTGCGTTGACCGCCATGGGACGTTCGAACGACGACCAATATAGTGGTGAAGTGGTGAGCATGTTGCTCAACGACGACCCGCGCATTCGGTTGGGAGCTGTGCGCGCCGCAGGTGGGTTGGGCGTCGAAGCTGCGCGGCCCATCCTGCTCACCATGCTTTTGGATGGAGAAGAGGATGAAGACGACGTGATCGCCGCGGCGATCTGGTCCATTTCGCAGATCGGCGGTGAAGATGTGCGCGCGTTCCTCGTGGATATGCTCGAGAAAACCGAGGATGAGGATATCACCGGCTACGTTGAAGAGGCCTTGGAGAACCTGGATTTCACCGAGGAACTCGAAAAATTCGAGCTGTTGAACCTTGACGAAGATGATCTCGATGAAGACGACCTGGTCGATGAGGAAGAAGAGTAAACAGAAAAATCACTGATATCGGGTGATTTTTTATCAGCGTGGGTGGCTTCTGCGCTTTATCGCAAGGCGCAAAAGGTGGATGGGCTATTGAAAACTGGCCACTAGGTTTCGGCATACTACAACTCTAATTTGCTATTGTCAAGCCATGCGTATAACCAGAGCTACATGTTTTTCAGTCTCATCTGCTGTATGTGTGGTTCGCAAATATGAATACCGACCATTGTTTCATATTTGAACAGCGCTTTGTCATAAAGGTTGACTTCTTCGATGCGATGAACATTTTTGTTATACCAGTGTGCGGAAGCAAGATGGATCGCATCCTTCGGCCTAAGCGTCCATTTATGTGGAATTCCGTCCCTGACCAATGTTCTTGCGATCGTTGCGATGTGTGGACCGTTATCGATTATTTTCACGATCTTGTCCATTGCCCACATCTCATCGATTAAAGCTTCAACTTTGGGGTCGAGACGCGATTTTGTTTTTTCGTCGGCCACATGGGCCACCTCCACCATACTTTCTGAGGACGTTAAGATAAAGCTGTCTTTGTCACTTTCAATCTCAGCCATTATGTCGCGAAGAATTGGCGCTCGAGATGGCATTCCATTCAAGAGCGATAGGAAGACGCTGCTGTCCCAATAAATCTGTCGACTAGTCGGCATTTCGCAGGCGCCTTATAGCATCTTCTGGATTTTCGTCCCCCTCATGCCAGGGTATGATTCCCACCAAGCTCGCAAGGTTGACACTGCTTTCAGGTATTGCATCGATATAGCTAATATTGTGGATTGCCATGGGCCGGCCGGTTCCAGCATCTCGCGATACCTGTCCGGCAACACGGACTCGTTTGTCCCAAACGTCCAGCATCATGTCCTCTTGCCCCTTCTGCAAATAGCAATCAACTGCTCGGTTGAACATGGTGTCATATAGTACGAAGCGCATTTTGCCATGCTTCGACAATGTCTCCACTTTGCCTGAAACGATGCCGAACGAATATTCTCCCGAAACTATCTCCTGTAACTCAACGGGTTGGTCGACAGAAACGCCGAAGTCCTGCGTCTGAAATTCAACGGACGTGATTTTGCCATTTAACAATGCAGTGATAGCGCGAGCCTCTCTCGCGATTCGCTCGGGATAGGGAATTGGACGGTTGTTTTGGATCGCGCCGCCGATCACTTCGTATGCCTTGACAACTTTTTCCACGGCTAGTTGATCGGTCGACCGGCCTATAATCACGGCGGTTGCGCTTCCAGACTCGAGTTTCGCGATTTCCCATTCTATTTCTGCGTGCTCACCAACCTCACTAGTCAGAGCTTCGACAAGGGACGCAAAATGCCTCATTGCTTCTGCAAATTCAGCAAGAGGTACATCGCCTCGAAGAGTGAGACCTAACGTGTCTTTAGCCACTGGCGTTCTCCACTGATATTTTAGCCGTTCTTGAGTCGAGAGAGAAGGCTGACTTTGTATGGTTTGCCCAATTTATGTGCTGGCTATTTCCCGTGCTGTCTTGAAATAGCGACTGTGGGTAGTTCGCAGAGCGTCTTCGGTATTGGCTTCCAGCAACAAAACCTCATAGTCAAGTGTCTTGTCGCCTAGGAGTGCCAATTCGGCCTCGAGGCGGGCGTCTTCCGCCGCTTGACCTTCTAAATCTGTGTACGGCCGCAGTTCGATCACTTTGCCGGTAGATCGTTGATATCGAATTAAGAAAATCATTATTATTCTCCTTCATCCTGGTCAAGTTCTTCGTCCAATATCTTATATATCTCGCGAATGAATTCTTCAACCAGTTCCTTCAATTGTTGTTTAGATTTCTCCAATTGCTCCCACGCAGCCTGATCGTCTCCAGCCTTAAAGGGTGGTGGATCCAGCAGTTCGAGTTTCTCATAACGTTCGATGCGCTTGGAGAGATTGTCAAGCACTTTGCGCACTGTCTCTGGACCCTGTCCATATTTGATTGCTCTGTCGATATCTGCCAGTCTTTCTGAGACTTCGGCCCACTTGTGTTGTAGCAAAGTGCGAATCTGAACTTCAATTGGCTTGTCATTTATGGTGGGCACGAAATGTACTGCCCTATATCCGCTGCTTGGCTTGTCTCGTCGATCGATAATCCGTGCATCAGGAAACCTTATGATTAGCTGCCCAACCACTCGGTTCTGTTCCTTGCAATCGGGCACGATAACTCTGCACCCTGCGATATCTTGAATCGTCACCAGCCGGCTTTTTTCACGTTGCAATTTTTCTATGATGGAGTTGGTCGACTTGGCAGGGCGACCTGTAGCGACCAGGCCAAATTCTTCTCTCAGGATATGAATCAGCGTCTCGTAATCTGTCCGAAATCCACGGCGGAAAAGGTCGAGTAGTTTGATGTCTTCGGCAGTAAGTTGGCCACCACGAAGTCGCTCTCCTAACCGGTTGATTTCTGATTTTGTGACAATGTGAACCATCGAGCCCTCCTTGATTGCAACTATTGCTAAATTTTACCTCCGTTTGAGATGGAAAAACCGCCCAAAATGCGACGCATTACAGGGGATCCGGGGATGCGCCTCGTCATGAGAGGGCGGCTGAATTTAATTCGCCGCCGGCTTGCTGCGCCCTGATTGCTTAAACGGGCGTAGAATGTTAGGTAGCCAGTAAGTGGAATTAGGAGGTCATCATTTATATGCTTTATGGTCGAATCCTAAAAGGCTCGAATAGGATGGAATTGAAGAGCATCAGAGCCATTAACTTGGAAGAAAGTAGTAGGTTTGATACTGCATGTGAAGGGGTTGGGAACTTTGTGAAAAGTCATGCCCTGCATGTGATGTGTGAAGGGAATTACGCCGATCTCGTGACCTGCTATGATCAGGCGCGCAAGGATTTTGCGATTGCCCCCGCGTGGGACACCGAGCGCGCAAATCGCCTTCTCAATGGTTTGAATAGGCATTTGATGAACTATCTAGCAAGTTGGATGTCTCTGGTCGAGCACCAAAAGACGCGTTATAGGCAGCTGGAGCGGAAAGGGGTACGATACCGTGCTAGATTCGATTCGCTCAGGGAGGAAATTGAGACAGGCAGTTTTCATTATAGGTTTTTTGCAAGATTAAGGAATTATGTCCAGCATTGTGGGTTACCTCTCGACGCATTGGAGGCTAGTCTTTGGCCGGATAGTACAGGCGCGCTAGTGCCTTTTCTTGCCGTGTCTTTTGATCGTGACGTTCTGTTGATGAAATACAACGAATGGAAGGATGTAAAAAGTGAGCTTAAGCTGCAGCCTGAGAAGCTGGAGCTCGGCGAAAGCGTCGCAGCATTCAGGGCTCAGGTTATTCGATTCGTCGATGGATGTATGACGTTCGAGATCGAAATTGTAAAAGAGTATGTGAAGCAACTAGATGGCCTCGTTGCAGAAGTAGAAGCGAGAATGCCAGGAGCAGAGGTGATGATCAGCGAAACAGCTGGCATGAGCAGAGCCGGTGGAACTCTGCCATCACGCCTTCTACCGATGGATGACCTTGAGTTGATAAAGGTGCTTGAAAGAGAATATTCTGAACAACTTGGACCGTGAATGGTCCCGCGCTTGACTTTCTTTTTGAAAAGTTGTATTATGCCGGTGCGGTGCTTAGCTTGCCCCCCTCAAGCCAGAGGCCGCACTTTATTTTGAAAACCTTTTGAGAAGATCCGCTCCCTAACGCATGCGGGCTTTGGGAGCGGTCGCTTTTAAAGGGGACTCGGGGATGTGCCCCGTTTTGAGAAGGGCGGCGCGGCGAAGCCTGCCCGCACTGGCGGTGCCGGCCTCGTGTACAATACACTGCACCTATCTTTGAAGGGAGGTTGGGATGTGGACAGTTTCGGACTCAGCGGATGTAGTTACAATGGTCTCTCTGTTGATTGGTGCGTGCGTTGCTGTTACTGGTCTGAATACTTGGAAGCGTGAGAGCAGGTCAAGGATTAATTTTGATCTTGCGCGAAGATGCTTGATCAGTTTGTATCGGTTTCGTTCAGTCGTCTTTAATTTTCAACTTAAGGCTTGGAGTGACATCGGTTTGGTGTCAGACGTTCTGGGACTAGCTGCTGACGAAATCGATACGATTACGACTCAGTTGAACACTGAATTTGAGCACGTGCGGAGATGTCGCGAAGAGATTATGGTTTCCGTCTTTGAAGCAAGGGCTGTATGGGGAAAGGAGATAGCGGACGAAATCGAAAAAGTTTTACGTGCTAGCAGTAAGTTGGAGCTACAGGTCATCAGGTATTCTGGTGCCCTCCGACGCAAACACAAGCAAGGTATGGATCACGCTATGGACATAATTATAGAATTTGACGAGAATGTCGGTGGTAGTATCCTTAACATTCTCAATGCACAGATTACGAAGGTCGAACAGGTACTAGGTGACAAAACGCGAATATAGGCACTGGCCCTTGACGGGCCTGCGGAAGTTGCGGTAGTATGCAGTTATGCCAAAGGAATTCTCCATTTCAGAAGTTGCAGCCAAACTTCGAGTGTCCCGTGATATGTTCGAGAGATGGATTAGAGACGGGCATGTGAAAGCGCGGAAGAAGAATCCCCTGGCAGGTAAAACGTCTCCGAAGTTGATATCTGAAAGAGAAGTTGAACGTATGAAGAAGGTGCTGAAGGTTTAAACATCACGACCCCCGCGCTGTAACGCGGAGGTCGGTGTAATGGGCAAGCGCAAGGTTAGACGGAACCTTAACAACTTACCTAGTGAGCGCGGAGAGATTCGAACTCTCAACCTACGGCTTAAAAGGAGCGAAAATCGTTTTCGCTCAACTCAACCAGGAGCCTACCGTTTTTGACCCTGTCCGTTGGTCAGATGGACAGAAAAGTATGTTGGTATTTTTTTAATCTTTTGTCAGCAGTTTCTTGCGAACTGTCAACAACAGTCACATTTAGTATAGCAGATTTTGTAATTGCTGATAATGGTTAGATTAATTTTCGGCGCGAAACTCGCGAAAATTTTTTCCTTCAAGTTAGAGAACAGACCGCACTTTGATGGTCATATACACTGCCTATTTCGTTCTTGCATATTAGCAGGTTACCAGGGACCATATCCCGTCCCTACCTCAGGAACTCCCCAATACCCTCGCGGATATATCGTTGTACATCTGCTTCGTCTCCCCGACCCCAGGTTGATTTGCAGTAGTAACAATCTGGTTTCGGAGCATCCATGGATACAAACACCTTTCCGATGTTGCCGCGGTATTCTGCGAGTCGTATAGGTTGCCGGACGCCCGTAACAGCCACCATGAACTCAGTCACCCCAATTGACGCAACCAGCCCATTCAGTGATACGACGGATGGGCCTACACGACCAAGATGTTCTTTCCTAACTCCATACAATGCTTCCTCAATCTCTTCCATTTGTGGGCCAGAGAGATCGCGTTGCGCTTCGGCTACATCAATAAGATCCAAGCATACTATGCACCCTTGGCCATTGTGGTTTACACAGACTCGGCCACCATATATCGAAGATTCCCCTGAGACGATTTCTGTCGCCAAATCGATATAAGGTCGTGAATAAGCTGCACACAATTCATTAAGAATGAGCCTAGGCCCATCGCGATCAACACATCCAAATACATAATCTGCTTTAGTGATCGCTTCGAATGCAGCCTCACTAACCAATGTGTCGAATATCTTGGAAACCTTAATATTCGGATCAATTTCCTTTGCGATCCGTTCGCCAAGGTCTACCTTTCGAGTCCCGGGAATCGCATCATCGTGTTTCACTCCAATATAGCGATTCCGATTTGTTTTATCCAATTCCTCGGCGTCGATTAAAGTAAGTTCACCAACACCCAGTAGAGCTAGTTGCTGGACTACGTGAGTTCCAAGACCTCCGATTCCTACTATAGCGACATTGCACGCACAGATCCGACTTTGCCCCTGTTCGCCAAAGAATGGGATGTTCCGATCAAACCTAGTCTCGTTCATACGGCTCCAATCTTAGAGAAGATAGTTTGTTTGCCTTAAGCAGCTTTCCTTCAACGCGTATCCCATCCAGATGTAAAGCTTCTTGTGGATCTTGTAACCAAATTAGTCCATCAAAGCCTGATTGCCCTACAACGACTGCTGCGTAAGGCCGACCTCGGAGCCGCCACCAAACGTGCGGAACGAACTCTTCAAAGCCGGAAAGGTCGCTTATTGAAAATGCGACTGACCAGGGTCCGGAATGGGAATGGAATTCCACAAGGCTTGCCCCAAGATCATGGGCGCGTTTGATGACGATGCCCCTTGTTTCGTCTGTGAGCTCGAGATGGACTGACGATCGAGAGGAGAATCCTGAAGGGGGGACTGGATACCAGTCTAAAGCTCGGAGGACGTATTCATTCGTGCCTTCATCTCTCTTCTGGACGAAGACGAAGGCGGCTTCTTCAGAAATGAACTTCTTAGGTAAGAGATGTGCCCAGAGCGCCTCCTTAAAACCTGATGGCAAATCGATGAGAATGGGCTCCATCATTGTCCCTCCTTGAACCTTGCGGCGAAGCCCATAACCCAATTCATCAAGTTGGAACCAGAAATGATATCGGCTGTAGCTAGCCATTGTTGCTCTGGTTGCCAAGAGAATATCCCCCATTTTCCCTCGAAGGATGGTTGGGTCGGTGCTGGCTCTTGGTAGTTACCTGGAGGTTGGCCATTGAAGGTTATACCGGCAGGAACATATATTCCGTAGGGAGGTGTTCCAGGATAGCCTACTGGGACTTGGAAGGCTGCATCCGTAGCAGACCGATTCCATCCGGGCGACAAAGGATACGAAGCTATACACGCCCAACGGCCTTCCTCAACAAACTCGACAGGATAGCGTGTTCGCAAGAGTTCAAGTTCTTTTTGAATGCGCTCTTCCAACATCATCCCCTCCGGAATTTTACTTTTTTAGAAAAGCCCATGCCTGGCTTGAGTTCAATCACTTGGCCGGGTTGTAGGGTCTGCTCATTGTTATCCTTATCAATCATGATTGCCCCTTGAGATGGATCCCATCCACCAAGACCTATGATTTCCTCAGTGGTGATGGTCTCGTTATCCCAAGGTTTGAGTACACCCTCGATGTCTAGAAAGAATTTGGGCCCTTCCTTGTTGGTAGTCGACATTTCGGAACTCCTATTTGTTGAAATTATTGGATTTGTCATTTTTATCTCCTGTTAACTTATTGAATATTCACGCCAAGGTATGGAGGCCGTTGGCACATTGCTTAGAAATTTAACAATGTCTCGCCTGCCAAGATAGGTTGGAATACCTCTAGAATCTTGTGCCATTAATATTATGGGCGCGCCTGGAAATGCTGGTTGGAAAGATCGAATTACATCTTCGGCGTGTAAGCGATTATCTAGAACAGATTTCTTAACAACCACTATCGCAAAAGTTATCCCTTGCTCTTTGACTAAGGCACCTTGAAATTTCATTTTATTTCCTTTTTACAAGAAATATCAATCAGATATATCGATAAAAATTTGATCTCAGCCAGTGGCGCAGTACTAATATGCCCAAGGAAATAAGCAAAAGACTGTTGACTAATTCTGGTGTGAGGCCCAGAACAAACCCAACCTTATCAACAACCGTTCCCGTTAGAAGCATAGATATTTGTCCAAAGCCAGCTAGGATAAGTCCCGAAATTCCTGATCTCGCAAGTTGATCAGGTCTAGATGAGGCGTTGTCGGCAAAAGTAGTTAAAAGCATGGCGACAGCACCTATTACTGCTAATACGGCAAATAAATCGCCGAAGGCTATACCAATCCAAGAAAACAATTGTAGGAAAATCATGTGGAGCCACCTTAGCCTTTTGGGGGATAGGGATCATTTCCATAAGTATGTTCGGTCTGGATTTGTCCATTCTTTTTATGGATAACAACTTGTGAGTTACCTTGTTTTTTCGCTATGCTAGTGCTATTTGTTACTGCATTTTCCTTCTTTCCATGGTTACTTACGACCTGGCCACCTTTTTTGACCGACCAATGACCCTTATTAGGAACCACGTGAATAACTGTTCTCGATTTTGACATTTGAGCTCCTTTTTCTCGAAAAACTTGCAAAATCACACAAATTGTGAAAAGTATGATATGATTTTACAGAGTCTAGCATAACAAATCGTAAAGAGTCAAGGCCATTTTTGACAATTTGTAAAATTTTAAGGTGTTCGAAAGGACTGCCATGGAAACCGACTTGTATCGGAAAATTGGCTTAAAGATAAAGCAACTACGGGAAAGCCTAGGTATTTCACAAGAAGAATTAGCAAACGCACTTGATCGTGACTCACCAGCAACAATCTCCCACTACGAAGCTGGGAACCGTAAAATAAGCATTGGAGATTTGCAGAAAATAGCAAGTTTCCTAAGGTATCCGCTTAATCATTTCTTGGATACTTCAAATGTTGGTCAGGGAATGAATGAATATTACCTTAGGGCTTCGAATGTACAGCCTGCTGCTCGAGAAGATGTAGCAAACTTTTTGGCATTTGCAAGTCAAAATGGTAGCCTGGAAGAAAATATTTGGCGAGCAGAAAAATTTAACGCGACTGAAGATCTTACAAATCAAATACTAGAATTTGTAGGTGTTACTGAGCCGCCAATAGACTTATATAAGTTATCAGCGAAAATAAACATTCCGGTTTTTGATTGGGACTTTCCAAACGAAATTTCTGGAATACTTGCTATTGACGATAACAAGGTTGGTATAGGCGTAAATCGAAATCATCCAAACGTTAGACAAAGATTTACTATTGCTCATGAACTTGGGCATTACTTTTTTCGAGAAGATAGAAACCTTTACTTGGATTTTCAGGAAAGTGCTCTTCAGTTGTATGATCACGATACTCAAACGCAACAATTAGAAATGAAAGCCAATAAATTTGCCGCAAATCTATTAATGCCACAGGAATGGATCAAAAAGGACTTTCTTAAATTTGGAGAGGCCGGGCACTATTTAATAGCGCAACGATATCAAGTTAGCGAACAAGCGATGTGGTTTAAATTGATAAATCTTGGGCTTGTAAGCGAGAATTGAAAATAATAGATTATAAGGGCGGGTTGGATAATGTAAATATTCTAAATCTTAAAGTATTTCCCATCAGCTTTTATTGAAATCGTGCATGTTCGGAAAGCGATTTTGAATTGAGCGAACAACTTATTGCAATGGTAAGGCGATAAGACTTAAACGCGATTCGCCTGTGAGCGAGACAGGCGGCGCGGACAAGAAGGGACGAATGTATAAGAAAAAGAATAATGCAGCAAAAAAGCCTGTCCAAGTAAACGGAATAAGGGTTGGAACTTTGCGCGGCAGCGAATTTGAGATAGAAGTTAATGGGGATGTTGGCACGTCAATCTGCTTAGATACTGAAGTATTGGAGTCGGCTAGCTCGCTGGGTGCGGTTACTGTATCAGTTGTGAGTTCCCTGAAGCGTAAACGGTACACGGCGAACATAAACGACATTCTGGCGCAGGGTTTATTGTTAGGCAGCCAGGTATATTGTCCGCTGGACGCCTTTAATGTGTCAGTTGCAGAAAGGCGGTAGATCATGAACAGTTGGACTAAAGAACAACAGGACGCTCAGTTATGAACATGAGTGAAATTATCTCTCCGCAAGCCATTATCTTGCTTCGCTAAATTTAAGAATGAACATCATAAGCCCATTAAACAACCGGGAAATAGCAACAAAGAAGATGTATTGGAGTGGTTGAAAAAGGCAGGGGAGTGAGTCGTCCAAAAACCGCTAGGTTCTAGGTTCAAGTCCTAGGACCAAGAGTCCTTTCAAAGATTTGGATTTTAAAGCCGTGATTTACAAAGATCATAACTCCAAAACTCTGTAACCAGTGGACGACAAAATGAAACATTTCCGCTAAGATAAGCAAAGTAATTTCGGCTGTCATTCGTTCGCCTCTCGCCTCTGCTGGCGCTGGGAATATTCGTTAGAGCAGGTTTTGAACCCTGACGAAATCCCCTGCTGCCGGCGTTTTGTTTTAATTTGCACTGAATGGATAAATATGCCGAACGAAAACTCCCGTGCCTACCTCTCCAGGATCGCCGAAGCCCATGAGCGCAGCGGTCTCTCATTGCGTGAGGTGGCCCGGGAATGTGATCTCGACCCCAGCTACGTCCACTACATCTTGAAAGGCGCACGCCGACCCCAGCGTGATGTGATCATCTCCCTCGGTTTTGCATACCGCCTGCAACGCGTGGAAGTGGACGAAATCTTGCTCCTGGCCGGCCTGCCGCCGATCGGACGGTCAGTGCTGCGGGAATATCGTCAGAACAATCGCCAATCAGATGATTTGGAAGAAAGGGAACAAACTTGAGTCTCGTTATCGCACTTGATCCTGGCTTTGGGAATACCAAAGTCGCCTCCTCTCAAGGTGTGTTCGTCCTGCAATCGGCGGTCGCTCGTCCACGTGAAATCGGGATGGCGGCGAGAGGATTGGAGACGCAAGCTCGCCCTCAGACCGTCACTCTGGCAAATGGGCAGTCGTATGTCACCGGTCCGGGAGCTTGGGCCTGGGGAGAACCACTCAGCACACTGGATTTCAATGACCAGACCAGCCCGCAGCGAGTCGCCTTGTTCTATGCAGCGATTTCTCATCTGCTTCCACCCGGTGAACATTTTTGTGATCTGCTTGTTATTGGCTTGCCTGTGCCATTGCTTCAGGATGAATTGCAAGCCAAGTCAGTTACGGCCGGCTTGAGCCTGTACAAGACCACTCACGAATTCTTGGTGGATGGAAAGCAATACAAGTTGACGATCAAGCAGATGCGCGCTCTGGCCCAGCCCGTGGGTGCATATGCAGACTGGATGTGAATGAGGAAGGGCATGTTCGTTTGGGCGCTGCCAGCGCTGAAGCTGCGATCATGGACATCGGCATGAACACGCTTGATTTGTACGTCATCCAAGGTTGGAAAGTCGCACCGCGTTTTATCGGCGGGGGCAAACTCGGTATTCGCCGGCTGCTGGAAAATCTGAATCCCAACGGGCGTGACTTGGAAGAACTAGACGAAGCACTACGACGCGGCGCACTTCAGCCCACCGAAGACCAAAAGCGTGTTTGGCTGGGAGCGATCCTCGGCAACATCGAACGCCTGTGGCCCAGCCTGCGGCGTTTCAACATTGTCATCCCCACAGGCGGAGGCGCGGCCGTGCTCGGGGAAACTCTGCGTTCAGCGCTCGCGGCAAAGGGTGCGGCGGTGTATTGGCCGGAGAACCCAGTTACCTCAAATGTGACTGGCTTCTACAAATGGGGCTGCCGTGCCCATCGTTAGAAAGCCAGATGGAACGTTGGTAGTCGGTGTAAGGATCACGCTCAAACCAGGCCGCGACGACGATCTGATCGAACTGGTACTCTCGGCGCCGAAACTGGCCCCAGCTATCCGAGAGGCCATGCGCAGCGGTGTCGTGAAAGATGTATTTGCACAGACAGAAGTTATTCCAGAAGAACTGACTACCATCGGGATCGAGCTGTGATGTGACATTTTGGCAGTTCTGGCAAGAATGTCGCATTGAATAATTTTTGACAGCAAGGGGCTCAAGTGTCACTGACTGCTACATCTGTCAAAAAGATCAAAATATTCTGGTATTGGGTGACCAACTAGTTGTCAAAAACTAATTCATCCGTCAAAAAGGCTGAAATCTTCTGTCGCTAAATGGGGAGTTTGATGTCAGAATCCCTATGCAAATGTCGAAAAGCGGGGGTGCCCTGTTAAGTCGTATTTCTGTCAGTCGATAAGTGGCATGGTTTGGCATACTTTATTGAACTCCGATCAGGTGGGTTTTGAGGTTCGTCGTGCAGCAAAGGCCGGCAGGCAGAGCCGTCTGATCATCGCGTTTCCTGCCCTGATGATATGTATGACCTATATTTACAATTCCAAAAAGAAGTGATAATATGGAATTGCCTTATTATCACTTGTATACTGAAACTATAATAAGAAAATGAACCCAAAAGACTTCCGAAACCCCGAAGCCGGCCAGGTTATAAAGACAAAGACAGGATACTGGGCCTTTTTGCCTGCGCCTCTGCCTCCCAAAATAGGCTGGCCGCTGCCCTTGGTGACCGCGCTTTCTGACGCTGATCGTGAGTTGGGCAAGCTCACTACAACAGCCGGCAACTTCCGGTTTCCAAGGTTGCTGATACAACCATTCGTCCGACAGGAAGCAGTGCTGTCCTCCAGAATTGAAGGCACGCGCGCTTCTCTCATGGACCTCTACGCATATGAGTCTGAACAGATAGCGTTCATTGAGAGTGCGGACGACGTGCGCGAAGTTCACAATTACGTCCGAGCGCTCGACTATGGATTGGAGCGGCGGAAGAAACTGCCGGTCAGCTTGAGATTGATCCGTGAAATCCATGGGAAGCTTATGGAGAATGTACGCGGCGGCAAGCTGGCACCTGGCGAGTTTCGACGCACCCAGAACTGGATCGGGCCGGCCGGCGCGACCATTCAGA
>CAZJYB010000025.1:0-31982 GCA_964549865.1 uncultured Anaerolineaceae bacterium | reverse complement strand
ACTATCTATTGCAGCACCGATGGCATCCGCAATCATCGGAGCAACACCATATTTAAGTTCCGTCACTCCAAGCTGGTTCCGTTCACCGCTGCCGTCGATATAGTACAGCAAGTCGAATAGCTTTGTTTTTAGAGAATCATGCCAGATTTGGCTGCTTGCGGCATGGTAATGCATTGGGTAGCCACGAGCGTAATCAAAACTCACCGTAAAACGGCTGTTCTCGCGCATAGCCGCAAACGAACGGGCATACATTGCCGGGAGGACAGCGGGGTCCGGCAGGGTATTACGAAATGCATCAGGCAAAACCAAGTAACCCCGAAGGATCATCTTTTCATGGAGCGCAATCTCATTCATACTAGCTATTTTTCGGATCAAATAGGCCACGTCCACGAACATGCCTGCGCCTGTCCCACCTGCCAGACTAGAAACCAGGAATACCCGGATGCCTTTAGCACCAGGATAATCGCGTTTAATATCTCCCATGGCTTCTCTAATCGAATTAAATAGTTTTGATTCAGCAGGCGCGGCTACATCTCTAAACACAGCCAAGCGGCCAAACTGGCGAAATTGTCCAGCACCATTATTCAAATTATATTGAGCAGGGGTTATTTTGGCATCCTTGAGATAGAAATCGGATAAAACCCATGACCTAAGATGTGGATGCTTTTTCGCATCAACATCCCGTATCAACTCTTCCACATTCCCGCCAATAAAGGAAAACTCACCTTCGGCGAGTTGTACTGCACCAGTGGATTTCCCTGCCTGGCGAATTTCACCCTGCCCGCCAATGGCCGGTTGTTTCTTGTCAGTATCGAACGACAGGATACGCAGGCCCTTGGGCGGCCACTCACCTCCCAAAAGTTCCATCAGATCCTTTTTAATATATGTGGACACCAATGTACCAGTGCCACCCAAACCAACGATCAGAGCAGGACTAGGCATGACATTTTCTCCTTTTCAAATTGTGATTATTAGATATCAATCCTCAGCGCGAGCTTCCAACAATTGATCCTCATCAGGATCTTTTAGCAGCCAGAACTGGTTCGTACCTATCTTCTTTACAGAGCCCGGACCCAAAGATGCAACATTTAGTACTGGCTGTTTATCCTTATCTAGCCAGATACGTACATCTATCCTTTTCGCCCGGCTATCGGCGTCAGTCTTGCATTCCAGAATGATCTGCCTGATCTGGGTCATCTGATCGATATCTTTCGATGAGTAGATGATCCGATTACTCCTTTCGATGTCCAGAATCTTCTGAAATTTTGGGGCGGCGTAGCCATCCACAATATAGATCTTTCCTTGGCAAGGATGACGCTGGCGGCGCACCTTTGTAACGGCCCTGCCAATGCCAAGCGGCAAGGCAATCGCCAGAAACAAGAGCGACATGATCTCAGTCCGGACCAACCAGGGATTAGTTATGCGAGTAATTTGAATAGGAAGCTCGGTTTCCTGGTACACAAAACCCGGATTCAATTCATTGCCCCTAATGGTGACGTAATACTCTCCTACTCCAAGCTTGATGGTTTCAGCGTTGTAATGCCCGGTAACGTTATCCAGCTTGAAATCCAATATGCCAGGAATAGGATCCCCATTCTCATCGTCCAATTCGAGTAGCAGGGCGCGAGCAGGATCCTTAAAAGCCCGTGCCAGTGGGATGGACACACCTTGATCATCCACCAATACAACCTCCACGTTCATCGGTTTTCGGCTGAATGACCAGGCCTCAGTATTGTTATCCTTGAATATGTTGCCTGAAGGACCTACAGGATTGGCAGGTTGGATCAGTTTTATAATCACCCTGGTCGTTGGATCAACAACAAACGTGCCGACATCACTGTCGATGATGACATGTGTGTTCCCGCTATTATCACGAATTGTTCCAAGCACATGCAGCGTATGTTCGCCTTGCTGTTGAGGCGCATAGCTTCCCTTGTAGGTTCCATCGTCCTGCGATATTAGGGAGAATGGCTCTCCATCCACGTTGCCATCCATAAAGATCTCGGCTACGATCTTGATCTCGCTGGCTGCCGTTGCAGTGGAAATGGGATATCCTTCTTCGTTCCTTAATTCGAATATTAGATCCCGTGGCTGATATTGTGGCCAGGAAGTTGGCAGGTTGGCAGGCGCCAAAACGGCCTTCGATACGATGAAAGACCCAATGGTCCCCTTATAAACTTCGACGAGCTGCCCGATTATGTCTTTGGTCCAGGCATGCACCACGAGTTTGTATTCACCGGCCTCGACAGGCGTGAAGTTCCCTTCGTATACACTTCCGGATTGAACGTCCTTTAGTATTAAGGGCCACTTCTGGCTGCCTGCCTGTATTTCTGCTTCTACGATCAGTGGATATTCGTTCCCATAGTTCGGCAGGGGGTCACCGATTTCATCGAGCAGTGCATATCGGATGTTGACCGGCAGATACTGTATCTGGGTACTCAACGGACTGTCGAGGCGACTCTGCGCATAGATCTCGCGCTTCGTGATGATCACGTTCTCATTGGCTGGCTGTGTAACCACCAGCCACTCACCTGGTAATGGGGAATTAATACGTACCACCTCGATTGGACCGTTCTGGCCTGTGATCTGCACGTTCAGGTCTGAATCACTCACCTGCACACCATTTGGATTGGTCAGGATCAAATGTTCAATATTATCGTCCTTGAATAATGTGAAGATCGCGGTTTTCAAATACGGAGGCAGAATGTTCCTGCCTGGAGGAATAACGATTTCTTTGATATTCGTAAGGTCGAGCATGAGATTCAAGAAACGGTTACCAACTTCCTGATCGCTGGCAACCAGGCTGGCACGATCTTTCCTCAGATCAGCGCAAATCGAGTTTGCTCCTGGGCATGGATCATTGGTGATCATTTCCCATGCGGGCCTCATTATCGACCAGTGTGGATCAAGCTGATCAGGCAGGCCTACCACATAAATGCGGTAGGCTGGCTCGGGAAAACCTGCCTCGGTATACTGCAGCAAATCATTCATATATCTGCTGAGCGTAAAGCCGTCCGGCTGGATCGCGGGGTTTGGCCGCCCATCCGTCAGCACTACGATAACCTGCCGGTGGTTTTCTCCTTCGGGGACTGGCAGATACTCCTCCGAAAAAAACATCTTTGCTTGCTCAAAAGCCGGTTTGAAATCTGTATTTCCCAGAGACTTCCCCTTATATTTTTTTGTCATCATCTCAATATCGGACTCTATTTTTTTATAAAGGGTATCCCACTCACTCTGAGAGACGGGAGCAATTTCCTGCCAGTATTGATGATCATCCGACGTATCGAAGTCCCAGGGCTCTACAGTCGATCCAAAATTAATGATGGCGACCCGGAAAGGGATCTTATTTGTATCTACTCCGATGTAGTTTTCACCCATCCATTTCATGGCGTATGACAAGGAATAAAAACGCAGATCCAGGCGATCATTAAAGGGACAACCGTTGCATAATCCGCTCATAGAGCCAGATTGATCCACAAGGAAAATAACATCTATCCCGCTATAGACATCGGGATCCTGGGCGGCCCTCACGGCCGGCGCCTTCATCAATGAAAATAGAAAGAACATGATCAATAAAACATGGGTTTGCTTTCGCATGGTGCGCTCCTTAGAAGTGGGTACCTTTAATCACCTTCACGCTATTTCTTACAGTCTGGATCTCTCCAGAAACCAGGTTCATGGACCAGTTTCGAATATGGCTCATTCCTCATTTCCTTCAAAACGAGGCCTGGATCATAAGAAACGCGGTGGAAAAATATTTTCTCCCGATTCCAATCGATCAACATATAACTCGGACAGCGATGTATGCTGCGTGGAAAACCCACACTGCCTGGGTTTAGGGCAATTGGCTCTTTGGCCAGGTCTTCAAAGTCAAGAACAGGTAACAATTCCAGCGTTTGCCATTGCTTTTTGGAAACGCTCCAGCGCCACATGCCAGGTATATGCGTGTGTCCAAAACAAAAGATCCGAGGGCGCTCATTTTTCCTGATTTCCAGCTGCCGAGTGTTTCCAGAAATCTTGTGCTGGATTTTATTGAAGTTTTCCTGAAGCTTTGTTGGGGTAATGGTTGGCAGGCGCATGTATGTGCTGACCCCTACCTTCGGATCCAGATTAAAGTCTCCGTGCGCAAGATATACCCCTCGACGTGGAGAGCTGGTTACAGGCAGTGAATTTAAGTGATCTATGATATCTTTCTTATCAACCAGAATTTTCTGATGCTCTTGTATGACATCCCATGCCAGGTCACGAAATTGATTGATGTGATATTCCTTTTGGCGTTTCGAACTTCCGTCAGATTGTATAAACGTCAGATTGGTCAGCTTGCCAAGGACGCCCCAATCATGATTACCCGCCAGCCATCCACCTTTCGGGACAGGCAGACTACTCAATGTAGTCCACACCTGAACCGGCCAAGGACCATAACCCATCAGGTCGCCTAAAAACCAGAATTCATCCGGTCGATATTGATCGTTACCATTCGCATGCCTTAGCACAGCTTTCAAGGCCACCAAATTGGCATGCACGTCAGAGATCACCAGGGTACGCGGCATTAGATCGAGCCCTTAATGCCGTTTAGACTTGGATGTTCAGGCGCGATCTGTTCGCATTGATAGAGTGCCTCATGAACTTTTACTTTTGCTTCATGAATCTTCTTCTCGCTCCTAAATATCTTGGGCTTATTTTTCAGCGCTTGCAGTTCGTTCAACGCCCTACTCAATTTGATTTCCGCCTCATCCCAACGAGGTTTTTTCCTGTTTATTGCCTTTTGAAGAGACTTTGCCTCATAAATATCCTTACCAATCAACTTGCCTTTTTGTTCAGCCTCAACCAGCAGCATTATTACCAGGTTATTTTCCACGTCTTTCCTGGAAACCGGGGATTGACTGAGTCTAAGGCTGGCAATTTCCAGGGCAAGTAGTTTACTGTCATGATCTGCCCATCCAACATTTTTATCTCCCTGAAGCGCGGCTGTTATCTTTTTCAGCGCACTCCCATAATTTCCCTTAGGAAGAAGTTCTTCGACCTGCGCCTTGACCTTTTCCCACTCAATAATACTCATGGGATTTTCTGGATCTTTATTCAAGAGCACCAGATCGTTGGAAATCAGTAACTCCCTCAATCCACAATTTTCCAGCCATTCCTGAATCGAGATTAATTGATTTTTTTGCTCTTTCAACCAGGTCTCGACATTGAACCAGCCTCGAATTTTGAGGAGTATGGTCTTTTGCTCCCTTGCCAACGGGGGAGTCACCTCGATGGCGGCGCTCAAGCCAAATTCGTCCAATGGGTCTCCATGTTCGTCATTTGCCGAATAATCGTCCATCAGTGCCAGAGCCCGTTCGACAGAGCGACCATCCTCCTGTTCACATAACTTCACGATACGTTCGATTGAATTCCTCAAAGCTTCGCGCTTTTTGCGGATTGCGTTTTTCTCATTCTGCAAATCCAACACCGTCCGGTGATCGCCATAACCTGCCTCATTCAGCTTGAAGATCAAGCTACTAAAATCATGCCAACTATCATCCAACTTGGCACTTGTAATTTTTTGGCGGGCCTGAATGGTCTGGTTTTTGACCTGGATCAGTTCCTTTATAAAACCCTCCAAGGTCCCCATGCTTTGAACAAACAGCGCTTGTTGGGGATGTTCTCCCGCCAACTGACTCAGCAGGTTATTCGCCGTCTGGGCACGATCACGTAATTGTTTCAATTCCTCCAATTGCACTTCAATGATAGACTCTTCTGCCCCGCCTTTTATCTCCAATCCATGCTTATCCTTGATCTTCATTTCGATTTCTGTCTGCAGGTTACGCAGCAAATTCGGCAATTGCCGGCGGAATCCAGCGGCACGTTGGTGATTTGGATCCAAAGCCAGGATCTTGGAGTCAATATCGAATATCTGCCACACGTGAGTTGGGTTGATTTCCTGTACTTTTATGATCAATTCATCCACAACACGCTTGACCAGCATCCGCCACCAATCCCCAAGCTGAGGATTGGAACCATTTGCTTCGATGTATTTCTGGGCGTCTATACGCGCCTGGTCAAAGTCTTCACGGCCGCGGTTTGCATGTAATTTTTCCTCGATCACAGCCTGGGCATGCGCCAGCGACTCAGCGCGTACGAGTTCGTGTTGCAAATCCTCTATCGTCCGCTCGAGGCGAGACACCATTTCTTCCGATCTATTCACCTGAATCTTGATCACCGCATCCGATCTTAGGCGTGCAACCTGCCTTTTCCTTTGTTTGATATCTTCTTTCTGAGATGCGATAATGTCACGCGCCAGATCCAGAGCTTGTGTGGCACGGATAAAAAAATTGATGCGCGCATTCGCCGAATAGGATAAATTTGCACCCTGGACATGTTCGTACTTTGCCTTCAATAACCAGACTTGAGGATTCTTGGAAAATTCCTTTATGATGGTTTCCAATTCCTCAGCTTGAAGATCTACAGGGGAACGTTCGAATCGTATTTCGACCTGCCGGATACGTGCCTCCTGCCAGCCCAGTTGGATTTCATCGCTAAAACTGTTATAGCTCATCGCTTTTTCCCAAGAATGTACTGCAGATTCCCAATTGCCACTGGAGACGAAACCCCGGGCTTCAATGGCATGGGCTTCGGCCAGCGCGTTTTCGATCACTGCCGTTGGCCGCGGTTCGGGCAGTTCTTCAGACAACTCGCGTACCAGGGCGAAGATCTTATTTGCATCCGGATGCACGGATGCAAATATTTTCTCAAGTTCAGTAACCTTTTTTTTCTCCCACTTGCTTCTGGCCCGTTCCATCAGCAAGAGCAAGTCTCTTGTGTATTTGGTCTTGTATTGACTTACTTTTTCAAGTGTTTCATAGGAACGTCTGGGCGAAGCTTCCATACTCGCCCTGGCACGTACCAGCGCCCTCTGAACACTGCCCAGGTGCTCTTCCATGCGATTGATCTCTTTAGCCTTTTCGAATGCCGGCTCGGCATCGGGATGCGCCTCCTGTCTGGTCACCCAGTTGAATTCTTTGAGCGCCTCCTCGATATCTCCCTGTTTGTATTTTTCCAAGGCGAGTTGATAGCGAAGCCGGGTACGGATCTTTGCCAGCATCGCCTGCAGGGCCTCCAGAGATTGTTTGTCTGCGATTTCTTTCAGGGCTTTCTGGCAATCGCCTTCCGCAACTTTCAATTTTGTGATATTCGCAGTGATAAAAGTCTCTTCCAACCGCTCGATCACGGCCTCAGTGCCTTTTATCTGATCCACCCTAAACCGCAGTTCCCGCAAGCGATCATTGGCTTCCAGTTTGACTAATCCGTACTTCTTCTCGTAGATTTTAAAGACCTTCACAATGGACTTATCGCCTGTCGCTATCATTTCCCCAAGACGTTCAACCAATTTGGCCAAGTCCTGGACTTCATCTTCATAAAGGTCACACTTCTTAATGGTTTCTACAACGTTTATGTCTATAAAATTGAACCGCTGATTTAATTCGATCCAATCGCCATGCATAGCCAGATAACTCCGGACGGCGTCCAATACCCCTGTTGCCAGTCCAGCCATTTTGCGTGCGTCCGTCAACTCCTTTTCCCGGCCGGTCTTTTCATACTCTTCGAGATTATTGTTCGATTTGATCAAACAATCTGATGCATGGGTTAGAAGACCACCTGCCAACCTGCGCCTGATATCTTCAATTCCTTCGAGCCATGGATAGATGTCTTCTGCTTTTTTAATCAGCGCCCAACCTTGACGCGGATCTTGAGCCTTTTCTGCCAACTTGCGTTGTTCTTCAGCGTTCTGCAATTTACGAAACAACGGGATCACTTCCTTTTCCCGATAAGCATTCAAAAAGGTAGCATCAGTATCGCCCAGTCTGAATAGTCCCAAGCTCTTATTTATATAATCCAAAGCTGCTCTTGGTCTATGATCATCAATATGTTTCTGCGCGGCTTCATAGTATTCGAGCATTTTCGAATGGGCAAACTGCTCTGCCAGACTTTCGACTCGTTGTATGGCTTCACCCACACTAACCGGTTCCTTCACCAGGTCTTTTTTATCCTTGTCTGTCCAGGGTATAAGCTTGTCCCTTGGTTGATCCTGGTAAAGAGCTAAGAGGGTTTTATAATCTCCCGTTTGTTCCGCCGTGCTTTTCCCTTCGTATGTCCGGCGAGCGAGGTCGCGTCTTGCTGCTGCTTCATTGACCAGGCCCTTGAGTAATGGATCGTCAGGAAAATCGTTGGAAGCTGCTTCCGCCATTTTTAAAGCAGGTGCAAATACCTCGTTAATGATTTCTTCGCCCGCCAATCTGGCGTTGATTAATATCTGTTCACGATCCCACAACCTTAAACAGTCAGCGCGTGTCTCTTCATACTTCCTTTTCTCGCGTTGTTCTTGTTTAACTTGTGCAATCCGGTTATGCATCAGTTCGACCTGTGGGTTATTTGGATCCACACTCTTGTATTGCTCCATTAGCGTTCCCAATCGCTCCCAGTCAATATTATTTTTGCTTCCTAATAGACGCTGGATTTCCTGTAACAGGCTACTGTTCTTATAGCTCTGTGGTTCAGGTGAAGAAGATATAGGCTGTTGTGTAATTTCTTCTGTCATTGGTTGTTCCTGGCTTGCCCGAGTTATCTGCTCCCGCAGTTTTTCTATCTCAGAGCTCAGTGGATCAATAAGCAGTAATTCGTCGATCAGGCTTTGCAATCGCTCCCAATCAAGATGATCTTTGTGCTCCAACAAAAAATAAATTTCCTTCAACAGGGCGCGGCTGGCAGCAAGATTGCTGCCGGTAGATGCTTGATTCAGTGGTTCCGGATATTCTTCCAACATTGTTAATGATCTTCCAAGCAAAACTGCATATTACTGATCTTCTGATGCAATACCCCGCTGCTTCGTCACTTCTTTAACATCCTTGTATCGATCAAATTCGAGGGCTTGAAAGAGAGTCTTTCGGAACGAGTCGGGCTGACTTATTAAGCGTTCGACCTTGGGATCCGACCAATTATGTTCAAGCACCTTTTTAAACGGTGCCGAAATTTCGGGCGTTACAGGAATAAGATCCCTTGCTTTCAAGCCAGATATGATTAGTTTCAATGTTGGAAAAAATTCTTTAATGAGATCGCCTTGGACACAGACAAGTTCCTGGTATATAAACCACTCGGCAAATACAAAATCGCGAGCCGAAAGATAGCCGCCAATTTCCAAGAGTCTCCTCTTGTCATCCAAAGATTCGAGTTCGTTCATGAATGTCCCCATCGGTTCTCGGATATTTACCTGCAAGAGATCTTGAATTTCCTGACTGTATTCTGGCAGCTGTGTTTTGTTTTTTGCCAATGCAGCAAGCATTCTACTAAGATCTTGTTTGCTAGGCCTCGGTACCAATCGAAAGAATCTGATCAGATCTGTTGTAGATTTCTTTGATTTTTGCAGGCTCCTCAAGATTGCCGAAACCTGATTCTCACTTCCCTCCGATAATTTCTCCTCCAGCACCCAATCGATCACCTGAATGTTTGCGCCTACCAACACATCCACAAGCTCCTTTTCATCCCGTGTCTGTATTTTTTCATTCGCTTTTGGCGATTCGTATAATTTAAGCGCGTTTTGCGCAAGCATAAGGTTCATATAAGAAAGCAAATCCTGTGAATTCGTCGCCTTGATGAATTTCTTCAGATCTGAACTATTTAATGAAGAGAGATAATCCTCCAAGTCAGGAAGTTCGTGCTGGTATAGATGTATTGTCTGACTGTCAGATTTTGCTCCCCCAAACCTTGCTTTGTTTTTTGTTAAATATCGCGTTACCATTAGCACATAAAGATTCAGGCTGATGCCAAACCCAAGCCATACCATACGCCATACCCAACCTGGCAGCATTTCATCGAACAAATCAAAGATTACCTGCGGCAGAAAAATCAAAGATAGCAGGCAGCCAAAGAATGTAGAGAGCCATAGAAACACGGCGTCAGGCATTCTGATGAACATTTGGATGCCTTTTCTAATACGAAAATTGACACCCTCAAGCTTACCCACTCCGTTAAAGACCTTTTTCATATCAATTGCTTCTCGAATAGCCGTGTTACAAATAATGCCAGCAAGGGCAATACTCCATTTGCCCACGGTGGGAGGAGAATTATGCTAATAAACGATTGCAGTAGCGTGGGCCCAGGGCTGACCGTAGCAGTACTTGGGCCTCTAAGATACACCGGCTGAAATGTGCTTTCTATGCTTGTTCGCACATAGTAGACGAATTTGATTTCATTATTGACCATATCTTCCCATTTACTGGGCCACCAGTACTTTTTGTCCAACCTTACCGGCTTGATGCTTACCCATATATTTCTCGTGGCTATACCTTTGCTGGGAATTACCCCATAGGAAACAAAGTTACCTCCTGCATTGCAGCCTATCGTCGTGTCGCTTTTTGACGAGCACATCAATACCATGAACTGATCAGGGGGATTACACTCATCAGTGTATTCATTCACCGGCTGACACGCCCTGACAACCACATCAATCAACCGGTCAGCCGAATCGGTATTTTCCACTTGTATCTTGATCTCCCGCTCTACAAACGAGTATATATAACGCGGTGTAAGTACATCAATTTTCAAATCTGAGTCTGCAATTGGGTATGGCTCGGCTGTCCAATAATGCCCATAATAAGTCCGCTCAAGTCCAGGATAAAGCCACAGATAATATATGAAAAATGAGACAAGTATTAGCAAGAATCCATACATCCATCCTTTTAGCGTATTTGGAACCGGCAATTTATCCATCTGACCTTCCTTCATTATTTTAGAAATTCTTAACCTACCCCTGTAGAAATTATTTGATTGAATGGACCCAGTAATCGTCACTCTCAGTGCATATTCCAGTATCAAATTCACAAAGAATCGCGGTTCTGAGGGAAGAATCGAATAAATTGTTCGACCCTTCCCATTGGATACTTACCTTTTCAAAACCACAATCATTAACTAGACCTTTCGTCATTGGTACAAGTACCTGTTTCCAATTTGTGGAATGACCGAAGCCATCCAGGCAGGAGCCTGCTATGCACAGTCCGCTGGCAAATAATTTCCCCCCGTTAGCTGGTGCTGACACCTCATATGTTGGATCTGGATAGTACAGATCGCATTTCTTGCGTTTATTATTCCGATCACCCTCCATATCATCGTGACTAAAAACCGAGAGACCCCAGATCTGAAAAGAAAAATCCGCATCGTCATACAGGAAGGGCTCCGCATAATCCACAGATACAGTAAAGCCGCTTCTTTCCGGATCCCATCGAAATTCGCGAAGAATTGGCCTGAAATTAACTAAAATGTCTTCCTTCTTACTCTGGAGCACAACTGTCTCATGTTCATAAAGTTTCTCAACATCAAGCACCAATTCAAGCTTTTTTTGATGATCCAAAGCAGGAAAATCACTTGACAACTGTATTTCTTTCGACCAATTACCTGCTACAGAAAGACTTGGGAACAGTTCTTTGAGTGCAAGCTGATCTATGACATATTGGACATTCATTTCTCTATCAATTAAACGAGCAGTGATTCTGTAGCAGCCGGCAAACGACTCCAGATCCTTTATTGGAAAACCATCCTTTACAATTCCGGTTATGGCTATTTTGAAAGCCTCCCTGTTGGTGATGTAAATTGGTTCTGCAGGTGTCATAATTTGCACATTGCGATCAATAGATTCAGGCACCCACCAGTAAAACATGAAGGCCGGATATGTCAATGATGAAGCTGGCATCAGAAAACGCTCATTTGTCTCAGTACATATCCTGTCTGGCCCATCAAGATTGGCTAATAATTCGAACACGCCGCCTCCAAGAGGGCCACCCTGGACATTAGTGACCATTTGTTCATTTAGATTTTGTACTTTTATGTCCCTCACACCTATTGTTGCGGCTTCCAGTCTCACCTGCCATGTGTCGCCGGGAATCTCGAGCGCCTGCGTTGTCTTTGTTGATTCATTCCATGTACCTGTGCGTTCATCAAGGGGACGTGCTGCTAAAGGCAGCAAGCTCATAAATGCCGGATGGCTGATAAAATCAGCCAAATCACTTGAGTCTTTTGGCGAGAAATAATTTTCATCACGTACAAAGGCCTCCCAGTTTGCATCATCATTTTTCTGTTCTTTTAGAGGATGGTTATATTTCTGACCTATAGGACAATCTTGCCTAATCATCAAAA
Source organism: uncultured Anaerolineaceae bacterium (assembly GCA_964549865.1). Classification (GTDB taxonomy): domain Bacteria; phylum Chloroflexota; class Anaerolineae; order Anaerolineales; family Villigracilaceae; genus Villigracilis. Next base: position 19,817 of record CAZJYB010000025.1, on the reverse strand, counting down.
CAGTTGTTCCCTTTTTCCGAACCTCTTCCTGGAGAGTTGCCATCGTATCACTACGATCATCTGTCATATTAATGAACCAGCCATCTGTGATAAGGACCAATATCTTCTTGTCGGCGCCCGTGTCTTCAAGCAATTGCTCGCCTGTAATTAGCGCATGTTCAAAGTTGTTCCCGGCGCCCCACTGAAATTCGTCTTTCAGATAATTTTCAAAGCTCTCGGCTAGTTCAGGTGAATACCGTTGTGCGCCAATCATTGGAAAGAATGTTGATCTTTTAGGAAGCACATTCTTCAGAAATCCTATTGCGCCTATCTTGGGCCATTCTGCGCTTCCTGAATAATTAGCCAGAGTTTTCAAGAACGCTGCTATAAGCTCAGGAACATGGAAACCAAGTTCTTCTTGTGCTTCACTACAAAGCTCCCTTACACTTTCCGATCTGTCGATCATGAACAAGACCGACACTTTTGATACTTCATGTGCAGGAGGAGCATCAGGTGCAATGACTGGTGTGATCGGCACTCCCTGCTTAGCAGACTGGAGTATGCCCGGAGCCGGGATAAATGTATCCTGAGCTTGACACCCGGTAGCCACCAATGAAATACCAATGAGTACCAACCATACGCGTTTATTCACAAACAAGATTCCTTTCAGAGAAGTCAAGGAAATATGATATTAGTGCCATGCTCCGCCCTTCCGACATTTTCAAGTCAGTAATTACAAGCTATAAAGGGCCTACTGGGTGATGGTTTAATTTCCGACCCTGAACAATTGCAGATAATCAAAAAGACAGATACAGTCGAAGGAGTTACTTTTACGTATTCATTCCCACACTATTGAACATGAAAAACAGCTCTAATTGATCCATAAGAAACGAAAGCCCTTTGATTGACCTAATTCGTCAGTTTATATAATGTTCGCTGCTTAGCCAGTTCCTGGATTCAACATTTCTTTTATCTCGCTCGCCTTAAATCTCCACACCTTGCCTACTTTGATCGCAGGAATCTTGTTTGCACGCGCCATCAAACGGACAGTCTCCTGTTTTAATCGTAGATAATTGGCCACATCTTCAACGGTCCATAATGGTTCAGTGGACGTTATTTGAAGCCTCTGACGCCCGTTGTTCGATTGAGAATCCTGCAATCCCATTTTGGATCTCCCAAGCCTTCCAGTAAACAATTCAGACAACCATACGAAACAGGACCAACCAGGAAAAGGCAGTTGGGAATTCTGCAGATCACAGGGATGCCGTTTTCCGCACCCAAACCCTTTATCAATCTCATAACACGAATATGCTGCCACGTTTTTCCCGGCCTGTATGCATTGGTAGCATACAATATTCAAGTTCCCGCGTCAATTCAGATAAATGTCTGTTTATACACATATTTAACCGTTTATACACGAAGTCAGATTTATCACTGGCAGGTCACCTTTCCCAGCCGACAAAACCACTTGCATGTTAAACGTCTGAATCTTGTTTGTGGTAAAGCGCGCTCCGCCATTCCGACATTCATGTATTGTCGGATAATCAAACGTTTTAAAGGCTTGGCAGATTCGGTCTATCTACCTGCCGGCTTCGTAGGACGATTTGTTCCTTCGAATCTGTCCTGCAGAAAGCTCCAGCGACATTTGTTGCTCGCCCAGCAATATGAGAAGTACTCGCACACGTTCTTTCCCAGGCAAACGAGTATCAAAAATGGCTTGATAACCCTCAAAGGGTCCGGCCTGAATGGCAACCTTTTCGCCGGCTCGTAACTTATCAAAGAGTTCTCCCCCCGCAGCGTTAACATCGTCGACCCGCTTCTGAATTGCATTGATCAATTCATCCGGGATCAAGCACGGTTCGGCATCGAAGGAGACCAGCCCATACGAATAAGGCATCCATATCAATGCCGAAAGCCCGCTTACCGTCAAGTCAACTTTCACGAACATATACCCGGGAAAATATGGCCGGACCTTTCGTGACCTGGGATTGACAGGCTGGACGCGGATCTGTGGATAGAAAACTTCATATCCACGCGCGCGAGCTTCTCGCCAGAGACTATTTTCCTTGTTCGGTTTGCTACGCAGTACATACCAATGCTCACCCATCTTTAATGACCTCATAAAAGAATGTGATCCCGCATTAACTAGATTCGCTCAATCTTCAAATACAGCAACGTTTCCCCCAAGCGGCCCACCGGTCCCGCCCCTGCCCGGTGAGCGCTCTTAACCTATATATGCCTGTTTGGAGCGATTTTCTTTCATTGATGTTGCTATTTACTGATCTCAATTCGATACTTGTCATTTCGTTGCCAAGCCAGTATATTCCCCGTATAATTTACATTCTCAAACCCTATGAGGGTCCAACGTTAGATCACTTTACAGGCACCGGCGGCATACGCAGAATGCATTCAGGACACGATGAGATCAGAGACAGCCTTGAACAGGCCCTGCAAGCCTTGGCCAATGAAAAAGGCAGGGAACTAGCTGGTAGACTAAGGCCTATCCTATTGGCTAATCTTGACCGGGGCCGGATAGAAGGTTTTACGGGCGGAAAGCCGGAACTTGTTCGCGAGTATGTTTGGCGTGTGGCAGATGGATTTATCAGGCATAGTACATATCTACACGACATTCAATCGACAAAGGCGTCAGAAGACTGGGAGCCTCTCTTTAAGCAGATGCAGCTGTGGGCATATAATTTTCTCATTAGAAAAGGGAGCATTCCCGGACTGGGGACGCAGGAAATTTCGTTTGAATGCGCCACGGAAGCTGCTTTGTCGCTGGTGAATGCACATTTTCCCTACGATATAGCGTTTGAAGCTTGGGCGCATATTATTGTTCAAAATGCCTGCCGGAAATATTTTCGCCAGGGACAGCGTAAATCAGCCATTCCTGAAGAAAACTTCGTCGACCTGGATGATATGTTGGACAACCTTGCAGACCCCGCCTCTGGAGAACGTGAACAGCCAAATAATCTCGCAGCTGATCTACTGGATGCAATCAGCCGATTACCGGAAACCCGGCGACACGTAATCGAAGCAATCTATTTCGACGGACTTCGGCCGGCCGAAATCGCCAAAGAAATGGGGAAGAGCGTCGGCGCAGTCCACAGCTTGTTGTTTAACACTTTACGGGACCTTCGGAAGATTCTGAGCAAAATCAGGAATAACATTAATGAGTAAGAATTTGAATCGCTCAAATCCATCCAAACAGTCGGCTGCTCTGAAAAGACTGGCAGATGACCTGGCTGCAATCGATACCCGTAATACGCTGACAACAGCGGACGAGGATATGTTATCTCTAATTGTCAACGAGGCCCTGCAAGGAGAGGATGTTTCCAAGCGTTATCCCGCCTTCTATAGGAAACTACTCGAAAACGCAGATCTGAGACAAGCTTTTCTCGACGCGCTGGCGTCTATTGAGGCCGAACGCGCAGGTGAATTGACCCCATTGCCAAACCCGTCGGAATCCGAGTTGGAGTTTCTACGCGGCGAGCATTCACAACCCACGCTTGAGGTGTTCGACAAGGGACGCTGGCACATCACTTGGGAAAGAACTGCCCAAGAACTACAAGCACTCTTTTCTCCAAATGAACTTGCCTACCGTTCAGATTTCAGCCTGACCGAGGATCCTTGGTTTACGCTCCTGCGCGGTGAAATAGACGTTGAAGGGCGCTCCTACGCGGTTGTACTTGAATGTACAATGACTAGTGAAACCAAAGACGCGGTTGCTGCGTTTGTGATGCTGGCAGTCATACAGGCAGACAAAGCTGGACGACCTCCCTTCCCAGTGCAGGCCCGCCTGCGCTGGAGCGCATATGAGGCCAGCGTTCTCATCACCCAGGAAGGACGTACTCGTTTCCCGGACATCCCGTTGGGAATCATTTTAGAGGCTGAAGGCAAATACATCGATGCCGGGTTAAGCCTCACCCTTGAGAATACACCGTAGTGTGAATGGACAGCGCCGATCCCATTTATGATTATCTAAATTTGGCAAACAGCTTGTTCGAGGGAGAAACCTCGGAAAGTGGGTTGCCGCAGGCTGCTGCGCTTCTTCCATCTCTGGACGAAACATTATTAAACCGACTGGCCGATCACGCTGAGACTCTTGCGTTGACCGAGCCTCGGCGCGGCTGGGCCGTGACTCAAGTGGCACAAGTGGCTGCTAGTTCACACCAGTCAAGCTTGTTCGTACAGTCTCTCGCAGCCTGGTATCTCGGGCGCGCCTGTAATCATTGGGCTCAGCCAAACCGGGTGAGTGCTTCAATAGGTCGTGCTCGGCATGGCTTCGAAGAGCTGCACGAAAGCGGCTGGGTCGCCGCCTGCGATTGGCAACTCAACGCTCTGCCTTGGACCAGACCGGTTTTTACCGAGGCGATTCGCAGTCTGCAAAGATCATTGAAAAAGCTTGAACACGCTGGTTTCGATGAATTCGTGCCGCACTGCCGCCTGGCGCTGGCGTATGCCCAAATTCTGACCGGCAAACATAAGGCAGCCATGAAAAATATTGAGGCCAGCGAAGTGGTCTTTACCGCTGCAGGCGATCAATTCAACCAGGCCCGTTGCTGGCTTCACCTAGCCAGCAGCCTGCGCCGCCAGGATCGTTTCGATGCTGCGTTGGACAAATTACATGAGGCCCGGGATTTCTTTGGCAAAGAGAAGTCTCCGGTGGACCAGGCCAGGACAGATTACCAAATCGCGCTCTGTCATTCGTTGAAAGCCGATCATTTGTATGAGTCAGAGGCCCATTTTGAAAAAGCCGCACAGGTCTTCCAATCCTTGGACCTTGATTTATGGCTGGCGTTATGCCTGAGTAACCTGGGATTGGTGCTCCTCTTGAACGGACAGTTAAAACTGGCAGGGGAGCATTATCAGGAAGCCAGGATAATCTTCGAACGACACGAAATCCCGGGGTTGGTTGCAGATAATCTGAATGACAGAGGAAAATGGAACATCCTGATGGGCAGGCCCGCCATCAGCATCGAACAGTTCAAGCAATGTGAGCAGATCAATGAAGATATCGGTTCCCGAGTTCAGGCCGCCATCGCCATCACCAATCTCGGCGATGCTTATGGGCAACTTGGGCGCTATCAGGATGCCTTGTATCATCTCGAGCGGGCTGTGATGCGCTTGAAGCCTCTCAAGAATTACTTCCGTGTGGCTACGTGTGAAAAATACATGGCCCTCGTATGGAATCAATTAGGCCAACCCGAGACAGCTCATGAACATTTAGACCTAGCGGAAGTTAACTACAAAAAGGCGCGCCAACAGGCCTTCCTGGCATCGGTCCTAAACTACCGTGCAGCTGTCTTCTTCCAGCAGGGAAAGATCACAGAAGCGATCGAATCGCTGCAAAATGCCATGAGGGTCGCTGCGAAACACGACATGCGGCCACAGGTTGCACTGTCAAAGCGCCTGCTTGGCGAGGCGCTCTTGCTAAGCGGTCGCACTGAAGAGGCTTTTCCACCCCTTGAGCAAGCGCGCGATGAATGCATCGAGATCGGCATGCAAATGGAGCAGGCGGCCTGCATGATCTCGATTGGCAGCGGTTATCGGTTACTCTCCAAACCTAATAAAGCCAGGAGCGCCTTTGAAGGCGCCATACAACTAAGTGAAGGCAGCTTTCACGAAACTGATTGGAGAGCCCATATCGAACTTGGCAAGCTAGCCGAATCTGAGGGGAACGTTAGCACTGCACTGCACAGGTATCGCCAGGCGGTGGAGGTTTTTACCGGCATCCGTCAGAATCTCCTGCAACCGGCGCTGGCCGGATCGTACCTGCAGGCACCGGCACGTGTCTTCGACTCAATTGTCTCCACTGCTTCGAAGTCTGCAACGGCCGAGGATACTTTATATTTCCTTGAGGCCGGTAAGGCCTCCACGCTGCTTCGGCATCTTTCAGCCAATGGTTCTTGGAGTGGCGATATACGATCACAAGAACTGGATCGCCTGAGGGCCGAGATCCATGCCCTGCAGAACCAACTTCGCGCTTCGATGGACGAGGCGCAAGGAATTCGGTCCTTAATCCAGGGGCGGCAGTCACGCGCCCAACTAGTTGACAAGGTCCGGCAATATGACGTCTTGAAAGCCCGCCTTGAGCGTCAAAATCTATCAGAAATAGCACCTTTCCATCCACTAAAGGGATTTCATCTTGATTTTTTCCGTGAGAATGCATCACGTGCCCTGGGAATCAATTGGATCGCTCTCGACTTTTACCTTACCAAAGAAGAATTGGTCACAGTACTGCTCACGCCTAACGAGTGTCTGGTCGCTCAACGTTTTGTCTCGCAGCGATTTACGATGGCCCTGCAAGCTTGTGACCGAGCCCGACGAAACGCCGAGCCACCGCTCGATGGAGATTTGAAGGTCCTAGGCGAAAATCTGATCCCGGACAAACTTGCTGGACTACTCAGTCCTAATACGCATCTACTGATTGTCCCACACCGACAACTTCATCATGTTCCCTGGCCGGCATTGCAAACAAGTTTTGCACCCGACCCATTGGTATGTCTCAGCGCTCCTAGCATCCATTCTTCGTTGCACAGCTTGACATTGCTATGGGAACGAGCCCGTTCCAGTTCAACTTCGGCACTCGGTGCCTTGAGCCGCACTGCCGGTCTATTGGTAGGGCTCTCCTCCTTTAATGGTACACGCAAAGAGCTTCCCCAGGTGCGAGAGGAAGTATCTGCGTTACGTGCAAAACTGGACTCTAATGGACGCGTGCTGGATGAGGCAAACGCCACCTGGGAAAACTTGCTGAAGCTAAAAGATGAAGAAAGTTCGTCTGGAAGGAGTCTGGCACGTTTTGCATGGCTGCACATCGCAAGCCACTTCTTCACTGACCGTCACACCGGCCGTCTCAGCGGCATGGCAATGGCAGACAGCGACATCTGGCTGGATCAACTCCGGGATCTCGCGCCGCTACCCGGGCTGGTGACGCTTTCCGCCTGCAACAGCAATGACAGTTTTTTGTACGAGGGTGATGAACATGTTGACTTGCAATCCACCTGTTTTATCGCCGGGGCAAATAGCGTGGTTGGGAACACCTGGCCCATTCCGGATCGCGCAGCCAGTGAGTTAATACTTCGTTTTTATGATGGTTATCTTTCCGGGCAGGGTCCGGCGCAAGCCGCGGCACAGGCGCAGAGACAAGTCATTCAGCGTGGCGCAGGGTTGGGAGACTGGGCCAGTTTTGGTTGCGCCGGGATGCCATGACCCAATTACGAACTCTGAAAAAAGAACTGGCGTGGCGCCAAGGCGCCACGCCAGCCAGCAGTGATTAGCTATCCACCGCCATTCCCGCCACCGGACCCGCCGGAATTGGTCGAGCCGCCATCTGGGGTGGGCGTAGGTGTGGGGATGTCGTCCGCCAGCACCACACGGCCGCGGTTGTCATTGGCCTGCGAGCTTGCGCTCGCATTCATGGCCGGCAGGCCGACCATCAGAGCCAGTGCCAATGCAATGGCCAATACGAAGGATGAAGCTTGCTTGGGTGTCATAGAGAACCTCCTGGTTCGAATGGAAGTCTCGTGTCGTGCGGGCGCCCGTCAGTTGCCTGACCTCTTGAGACACTCAACGCAACTTCGGTTGGATTTGGATCGTAACGTTCTGGGTAGCTAACCTTGCCGCAAAGATACAATAAGGTTCTGCATCAGAGTGCATCCAAAATGATGCAGAAAAAAGCAATCCGGTGCAAAACCTAGAGGAACAATGCCAAACAACCCGAAAGACCCTTCTTTTAGCGATTTATTACGCTTGCATCGTGAAAGATCCATAGACAGGAATTACAGAAAGCGTCTATCACAGCAGCTACTCGCCATTAAACTCTCCGAAAGGATGGGTTTATCATTCAACCGCAATATCATCAGCAAATGGGAGTTGAACAGCAGGATTATTCCCGCAGACGAGCGCGAAACTCTGATCGCTCTGCTTGCCATTCTTGTCGAATATCGAGGCATCAATACTCTACAGGAGGCAGATCGCTTTTTGGAAGCAGGTGATTATCGCAACTTGAACGACAGTGAAATTATCAAAATCAACCCCGCCTGGAAAAAGAAATCGGATGTCCATGTATCCTCCAGCCTGAATACACCATCAGAAAAATCAAATTTTCCAAAAACTGCTCAGCAAGTAGAACTGTATCCAGGTGAGTGCGGTAACATGCCTTTTAACCTTGCACAACAAAGGCTTTTGGTTTCTGCCGCATTTGGTTCCTATTTTGCCGGGCTCCTCGAAAGGCCCAATATATATCTTGAACTCCAGTCACAGATTGACTGTCCCGCCCCGGCAAGACAGGAAGCACTGGCACCCTTGCAGCGTATATTCTGGCTGCTGGGATATGCAGGAGGACCTCGTACAATAATCATTGGTGGAGAGGGGGGCATGGGTAAAAGTACACTTGCTGCAAAAATCATAAGATGTCTTTATGAGGAGCAGGCAGTTGATATGATCCTGGGAGACAGTGCAAAGAGTGAGCACGTAGATCCGGTTACTGGGGAGTTGGTTCAATACGAGGCAGGCTATTACACTCCTGCATCGTTTTATGAACGTCTATGCGGCCAGTTGGGTCTACCCAGCGCGGCCGGGAAACAGGCCATTGGCGCTATTAAAGATCGCTTGGTCAACCGCCGGGCCATTATCGTTGTGGATAACCTGGAGACAGTGAATAAAGGCGACGAGATATTGGACGGCCTTCGAGCCATCACATCCAGAGACGTGCGGGCCATCATCACAACCAGGGAGGTGAAAGGCATTAAAACACTTGGCGGCGACCAGTTTGTGGTCCAATTGAATCGATTAACCGATGCTTCAACGGCCGAACGTTTCTTGCTGTGGCACATCGAACAATATCAACACCAGCACCCAGCCTTGCAGGATGTGCGGAAGGATATCAATCACCAGGCTGGGTGGCTGATCGAACGTACAGGTGGCATTCCGCTTTTGATGCAGCTCGTATTAAGCGACGTGGCCCGGTACTCATGGAACTATATGCAGACGCTCCCATCCCTTTTCGGAAAAGCGCTTTTGGATTTTCTATACCAGTCTAGGTGGGATGACCTTGGACATAAAGATCAGCCTGGGCAAGTGGCAAAACAATTTCTTAAGTGGGTTGCCCACGAGCAATATCATATGGAGGAAATATCTGCGCAGGAAGTATCCGAATGGGCGAAGGAACATAATTTCGAATCGTTAGTACCCCTGGCGTTATCTCTTCTATTTGAGAGGTTCCTGGTAATAAACCGGGACCCGCTTGCAGGGAATTTCTCGATCTATCCAAGCCTTGCCGAATTTGTTAACAGCCAACAAACATGACATCGAGAACTCCTGATACTCACAAAGCATGGATAGAATGGGAAAAACTTGAGGAACTGGCTTCACGCCTTTCCCAACCGGGTATCGAACCGGGAACGATACCCAACAAAGAATGGCAAATTATCAAACGGTCATTAATGAGTCTCGCCGCTGAACAAAACTGGCCGGCTGTGATTCGCCTGCGCAAGATTTTCAATGCTCTCTTCGCTCGCGATACAATGACCGGCTTACAACTCCTCAAGCAATTGAATGAAAATGCGATCACAGGAGCAAGGCTTTTGGGAGATAAGGGTGAGCTTGGACACCTGCTGGGCTCAACAGGTCATAATTTGCACAGACAGGGATATCATCTGGAGGCAATTCAGGCATTCGACGAGTCCACCCGGAATTATCAGGAAATTGGCGAGGAGTTCAAGGCGCTGAAAAGTTATTACATGACGTCCTTGTGTTACCGCGCCCTTGGAGACAGAGAAAAGGCAAAGCAGATACTTGGGGATGTTCTCGAAAGAATCAACCCTGATGACCCATGGCGTGCGAATCCCACACAAGTCATGGCCTGGCTCCTCCAGGATGAAGGGAAGCTATCGGATGCGGAAGACCTTTTGCGCCAGTGTTTGGACCAATACAGGCAAATGACGGACTCCGATGTGCTAATTGCCGGCGCCCTTGCAGACCTTGCAGAAATTGTGGGTATTTCAGGGCGCGTCCCGGAATCACGCGAGCTTTTCGAAGAGAGTCTCTCCATCCTGTCGGCATATGCAGGACAATATGACCGTCAAGAGGCGAGAACCCTATTAAAATATTCGGAACTGTTGATTCACCAAAAGGATTATTCAATTGCCAGAAAGCTTTTGGATCGTGCGGATAACAAGGTTAGCAGATATGGTCATTATTATGATCTCTTATGGCAAATTGAGTTGGCCCAGGCCTTCCTGCTCCTGCAGGAAGGTGAATTGGTCAAATGCCTCAGGAAAATCAGGTCTGTTTTCAGAATCCGCAGTTTCCTAAGATTACCTAATACATTATTTGTAAAACACGTTATACAGCGATATGCACAAAGATTCTGGCGGGCAAAGAGGAACAATGTCAGGTAACCAGGGTGGGTCTTCTTTTGGCGAATTATTGCGCATATATCGTGAAAGATGCATTGACCGGCGTTCCAGAAAGCTGCTGTCACAGGGAAGCCTGGCAAGGAAACTCCTTGATAAGAGAGGGCTGATATTCGACCGCAACACAATTGGCAAGTGGGAGGCAAACAGGAGAATCATTCCTGCAGATGATCGCAGAACCTTGACCGATCTCCTGGCCATCCTGGTTGAATACGGGGGAATCACCACCAGTGAGGAAGCCAATCTCTTGCTGGAGGCCGGTTATTATCGCAAGTTGGATGAACAGGAAAAATTCGATATTCATCCAGGTTGGAAGGGAACGAGGCCTGCTGCAAGAGTAATGAGAGGCGATGAAGCACTGCCAGATGACGCTGGCATTCAACATCCTATTGGATCCATTCCTCCTCAAGCACAGAGCCAGCGGAAAGTCATTCCGCCCTCTCTGGAGGACATGGTCTTAAAATCCTGGGGTGAATTGGAGACAATACTTGCTGCCACGAAAGATGGTCCTCAACCCTCATGGCCACGTGTCCTCGTGGGCTTATCTCGCGGCGTATTGGATCGCTGGACAACAGCCCGTACTTTAAAAGCTTTGCTATGGCTATGGCTTTGGCTTCTTACGTGGCTATTGATCGCGCCATCGCTACGTTGGCCGTTCGCCGGGCAGGAGGAAGCTGTGTTGGCCATGGTCATTTACGCGGCGGGGACACTGCTCATCCCCCTATTCATTGCCACGCTGATCCAGCCAAAAAATAATAAATTCTGGCAGGAACAAAAACTGGCTACCAACAAGGTATTCTACTTATATGTCTATCAGGGTGCGGGCATCGGTTTTCATTTGGGCTATTTTGCGGCGTTTCTCATGAAACTACTGGGTTACCATTTCCATCTGCCATCTGCGATATGGTCCGAACTGCTTATAGTCCTGTTCCCACTTGGGCTGAGTTATGTAGCCGCCCAGCTTGTTCCGTTCAATCTCTGGCGCGCGTATGGCCGCTTGAACCTAACTGATGGCGGAATTTTCTTCGTTTTTCTGATTCTTGGGCCGATATGGGGTTACTTCTTTCTGAACATCTACGCCACATTCCTGATCCCGGTCGTCGGCTTGACCGTTGTCCTGCTGGCCGCGACGAGTCTCGCAGCTGCGATGGCATGGCGGCAGCGGCAGACAGGTGCTACGCTTATTCCCGCACACTGGTGGTCGCTGTTCTATGGGTCGATCCTGATTCTGTATGAGATTAGCGTTGGGGAGGATTGGTACGCAGTTGCCTCTCTCGCTGGGTTGATCCTTGTGTTTAGCGGGCTCATGGCGCTCAAGCGCATTCATATTACTATTGTGGGACTGCTGGGTCTCCTAGCCGCGATTGTCTTATTGCTGGTCATTCTGGAGTTTAACATTTGGGCAGGGCGTATTCTAACCACCATCCTGCTCCTGATCTGGTGGCTGTGGGGAAAACGATTTCTGTCATTCCCATCAGGTTTTTGGGTATTCGTTCTCATCATTGGAGTCTGCGGTTGGGGGTCAAATCAAGGGCTTTTCCCTGAGATCGTTGCCTCAACCGCCGTTGCGATCAGCTCGTTGCTTACGCTCCTATGGGAACGGCATCGGAAACTTGGGCCGCAATTACAAGGCCCCCAGTAATCCAAGAAAAACTACTCAATCCTTAATTCAACCGTTTCTCGCAAAATGAGTTTCTGCTATCCGCACGTCTGTTAGCATGCTTTCAGCATGCGCTATTTAATCCGTAGAGGTGGATGTCTTCAGCATCCAGAAAATCCTCGGGCATTCCTCGCTCGAAATGACCCGCAACTATGTAAACCTGGCATCCAGCGACGTGAAGGACAAACACCGGCGCTTCAGTCCCATGGATAACCTGAATTTCAGGGGCAGTTCGCGTAGACGCCCGAGGTTGCAGACAAAATAGATACAAAAGAATGCAACTCGTGGTCGAACATGAGACTTATAAGGCAAATGAAGAAATTGATCGGATCACTAATTAGTGCGATATTCAAAATAATTCTGTTTGGGCTGGTCGCTACATTGATTACCCTATTGGCATATTTCGCCTGGCGAGCGAACCAGCCCATGGAATTGCCCCAATTTGGCGGGCGAACATACTTTGAATGGCTTGAAATCCGTCACGCCTCCTATGACGATTTGGCACAAGAGTATCGGATGAGCCACCCGAGACAGAATGTAAAGGATGGGATTTGTTTTCTCAGTGAGGTAGGTATACAGCTGGTAGCAGCGGTTGCAAACTCAGGTTTTTATGCCCTGGCCGGCATATACCCCTCATTACAAAGATTCGTAGATCCCCGCGATCGGCGCAATGGATTGTCGCCACCAGCCATCTCATGGTTACAGTTTTTACCGGCCTGGTGGGAAACCTATGAAAAATTCGTTTGGGGTATGGCAGAGCATGCTCCACAGGGACCTGTCCCCTATTGCCGAATTTTGCCACAATCCAAATCGCCTTAATATTTCGTACTACGATAAAGTGTTGTTAGCAACTTATCGTAGTACAGAATAATTCCGTCGTCTGTATCCTTTTTACTGTTTTGATGGCTTTCAGCATTTGCTGAAAGCCGCCCAGCGAATGAAAAAGATGAAAATGAAGTCAATTGTGATTAGCTAGGAATGTTGGGTATAGAATATTTTGAGGCAGAATCGTTCTAAATTACACTCTTGTTTTTTATATTTTGAGCCACTTATGTGGTCGGATATTGAGCCAAAAGTAAAGTATTTTGACTACCCTTGGCCGTAATTTTCAGCCTGCAAACGGTGCCGAAGAGCATCAATTCCAGCTGCAAATATCTTTCCAGCATCGTCACGATCAAAACGTGAATATTCAATAGTAGTGCCCTCGTATAACTGCGGGACAACCGCATTCTGTTCCAGGAAAAGCGCTTCCGGTATTTTAGGATCATTCTTACGACAAAAACTAATCTCTTGCTCTACTCCAGAAGCTCTCCAGTGAGCAGTATTATTGGTCCAAATCACAATACAGATATTTGAATTACGCAAAGCAGGTTCAATTGTATCTTTCCAAATATCTTCACTTAATCTTCTATTGTCATCTTTTAGAAATGGAAAAAATCCCGCACGACGAGCCAGCTTAAGCATGAGACGACCGAGATGTAGATCTTCAGGTTGCTTCAAGCTAATGAATACCTTCCCGAGGTAAGTGGTTGGAAATCGCGGGATAATAAACGAGGGTCTAAAGGATATTTCCTGCCGTGGAGTACCCATTTGGCCTTCACTCGCTATTCGGTATGCAACTCTGACGTCAAACTCATTGGTCCCTTCGCTAAAAATAGCGGTGGGTATAATCTGAACGGGTAATTCAAATACTGCGCCGGGAGTAAGTATTGAGGCACAATTAATCGTAATACTAGGTGGCTCTTCAACTACATCAGAATGAAATCGCAAAGTTTCATCTTCGATTAATATGTTTTTATCTGAGTTGTTGGTTACTATAATTGTGCGAACTATTGGGGCGAAGTATTCTACTTCAAGAGCAATTGGCGGGGCAACACTAATGCTGATATCTCGTCGTTTATCGTCAGGTATCATGGTCGCTCCTAGTACGCGGAGACGACTTGAGCATCGCCTACAGCCTTGACACCAGTCATTGGATCACAAACATCGCAGTCAACTTCATGGACCTGGCTTATTGGGAACACGGATCCTGAAGTTGCATCATAGATTTGATTTGTAGCTTGTAACCCACCAGTTAGTCCCAAAAAGGCATTTAGGAATCCGGTTACAGCCAAGCCTGCGACGACCATATTAAGGCTAATGACCGCAGGGGCCGCCTCTTCAAGCCCCATTACATACCCCTCTTTCGCCAAGTTTTTTCGTTCCAGTGCAGGAAGGGATTCTGAGCGAATACGTTCAGGGTTTAAGTGATGTGAGCATCGCAAACAAGTCATATTAGGACCGATCAAGCTCACTCGCCCGGCAGCTGCTGCGACACTACCTGAACGAGCGTCTAATCGCACACCCATATCAATGACTGGAATAAAATATTGGTATGCGAACCTATTAAGTGTTGCACGACTCCGATCATTGTCAACACAGCCGAATATAAGATCGCAATCACTGAGCTGCAGTAAGACACTTTGTTTAATTGCCGTGTCTTTAATTGTGACAATAGTTGCCGAAGTGATCTTAGCTAGATATCTCTTCAATACATCTACTTTAGCCTTACCGACATCACGATGAGTTGAGCCAAGAACCCTACTGAGGTTTGATTCTTCTAATAAATCGTTGTCAACTAGAATAATCTCCTTCGCTCCGAGCCTAGCAAGCTGTTCCGCAACAATTGAGCCCGTCCCACCCAGCCCAATAATTCCAATTTTTAGGCTACTAAGCAGACGTTGACGCGGAGCGCCAAAAGCACGCACCTGCCTATCATAACGATGTTCAATCACTTTCTCTTTATGAAGACCATCATGGAAATTTATTGTCTTGATGGAAGGTCCTAGAATCCTCATACCGATGAGGTTTTTAAACTCATCGTTGATAAAACGTCTACCATTAGCCGAATCCCTGGTTGCCACCAAACTTGCGACAATTCGATCAGGCAAAAGTGACTGAAGAACCGGAAGTAGGTGCGCTTCGCCGTAATTATCTGACTGAGAATATTTTGCAGCGCCAGACATTGGATGCGAATGTACGATCACCGGATGTAATCCTGTTTTCTCGCAGCGAGTAACTAAGTCATTGTAAAATTGCGGCGCAATTTCTAAGTGATAAGGAAGCCTCGCCTGGTACAGATCAAAAGGAACTGGCACAAACTCGCGCGCCAACAACCGTCCACCAGTCTTAGTTTTCGCAAGGCCACACAGAAAAACACCAGCATTTTCATATCCATCTTCGGTAAAGAGGGAATCACGCGCCGCTGACCATTCGGACTCGGAAATACAGAATGAATAGTTAAGGATGTTCATCTCTTCTCCCGCAACCGGCGACGAATAAATTCAATAAACCCATGAATATTATCAATTGTTGGGTTCCAGGGACTGCCTTGACGATGCCATGAAAACCGACGCCAGTTCTTGCCCAAGTGCGATTCAATAGTTTCGGCTGACTGTGGAATCTGCCCGGTAGCTAAGGTGATTTCAGGTTCAACCCAAAACATATCCGGACTGGCCTCTGGATAACTACGTGGAACTTTTAACAACAAATCTGATGTTGGAGCGTTATAGCCTTCACCCAAAGGAAACCCCTTGAACACGAGATTAATAAAGTCAGCATCTTCACAGACCTCGATGGCATAAGGTATGCTTGTCAATTCCTCAATCTCGCGTTGTAATTTAGGCGGCAGTGTCATGGCCAAATGTTCCCGCTGGGATTGCTCTGAAGTGCATCTTCTCATGGATATGCACTACCTCTTCATTCCCAACAGGCACCGTATGATCACCTTTGACTTGAAAGAGTTCATACTCAGATGGAATTGAAGCAAGCGCTTTGATTTGTGTTCCGGTAAGCTCATGCTCATGTGTAGTAAATGCCACGTTGTTTACGAAAATTGTAAAAAGTGGTCTTTCCTTCTCTTTGTCCTTTAAAGGTTCTTTCAACATTTCGACTCCTTTTTGACCTACCTATTTTAGGAAAGTCAACTAAAAAATTGGTTGAATTACTAGTCAATACTCAGCACGTCACAGATATCAGGAATATCGGCGTAATTCCGTTTTCAGCGTAATTTTTACCATCGAACCTCGATTCTTGTCAAGGCGTAATTTCTTAAAATTTCCGCATTGACAGAATTTTCACAATCGAATATATTCATACAAAAACACTGGAGATATATGATATGAATTTAGGCGAAAAACTAAGATTACTTAGAAAGAGCACCCGCGAGTTAACACTAGTTGAAGTCGCTGAAAAAACTGGTCTGTCTGTTTCGTTTCTGTCAGATTTAGAGCGTGGGCAAACCCGCCCATCCTTAGATACACTTGAAAAACTTTCTAATTTTTTTGGGGTAAATGTAAACGAATTAATAGAAACAAATCTCAACGACAATAAAGATAGAAAACTACCTGCGGGCCTCAAAGAGCTCTTGGATGAAGAAAAAATTGCAGACGATATCCTTGATCTCATGTTAACTGCTGAGCAAAGGTCAAAAAAGCGCCCAAAAACAAAAGCTGATTGGCTTAAATATTATTACTCGTTTAAGATTTTGCTGGGGCGATAGCGGATATGACAATTAAAACTTTGCGAGAAGCAGAAAATAAATTAATTAGTCTTATCCAGATGGTTAAAAATAATGCGGATCGCAATCTTATATACAAATATCAGGGTACAAATGATCTAATAGCAAAACAACTACATATCGAGATAGTAGAACAGACTCTTACGGGGGAGTATGCATTTTATTTGAGTACATCGCCCGTTACGGGAAAGCCAACAATCACCATAGATCCCAATGGAAGTGATCAAGAACGACTCAACTTCACTTATTTTCATGAGGTCACCCACCACATAATTCGTTCTGATGACGAACTATATGGGTTTATAGATGAAATAGCCGTACAAAATGAGGGATTGGTTAACCTAAGAGAACAACTTGCAAATATCGGTGCCGCCGAGTTTTTACTCCCCGGAATACATGTAAAAGAATCCATTGACAAAGACGGTTTTTCGATCGATCTCTTGAGAGAACTGGATCAGAAATATCCAATTTCAAAACCAGCTATCACAATACAACTGGCAAGGTACGCAAGTCATAAATGTTTTGTGATTATCTGTGAATTTGGTCTCATACCAGCTAAAGATATGGGCCAGGAAACCTTAATTGGAGATAAAAAACAATCAAACAACGCATGTCTTCACGTGCGATATTCAGCCAGCTCTCCCTCAAATAAATACTCAATAGCCACATTCGTGCCAATACCAAAACTACATTTATTGAGTGATATTTATGAAAATCAACTATCAATAAAAAAAGGGAAAGATCTTATTCCTTTTAGAAGTGGAAGAGAATGGAGTGCTTTCTGTGAGGGAATATTTTACAAAGGCAAAGTCTATGCTGTCTTCAATGTGGAAAGTCCTCGGCCCTCTGTAAGTTTACAGCCAGAATTATTTACATTATAACGAGAGGTCATTACTATAAGTAGTAGGTCGTACTTCCTGTTGTGAGGTTTAGAACCAATTTACCCGCCCCCATGTGATTTGCCAGTAGTGTATTCAGACTTGACTAACCACACTCCAAGAAAAGCCTCGAGATTATTTTCAAGTAGAGTTTGCAAAGATCGTTCAACCTCAGACACAGTGTTTGCAGAAATTCGGAATAACTTGATGTCACTCATGGTTGTTCCACCTAATTTGTAAGTATGTTAGCGATAATGATAGCCAAAGTAAGTATTGCGATAATTGTCAGCCTTTTCCACCATTGCCAATAACGCCAATCATAAGTCGTTGCTCTTATTTCCCTGGCAACAAAACCAATTGCCAATCCAAAAAACATTCCTAGGATCCCAAAAAATGATTGAAAAAACCAAGTCGGTGTTTCGAGGATGATTTCCGAAGCATTTATTTTTGCCGTTCCAATAATTGCAGACACAATTCCACCAGTGATCGCTCCAATCCAAATTGACGAAGGATTTTCAATCTCCTGACGGTGCAGCTGTTTAAGTTGCAAGATGGTAGCTGCCTCTCTTGCAGTTGCTGGTTCAGTGTGCTCGTCTCGTCGCATGAAAACTACATTCTTCTGAAAATGACCTTTCGCGTTAAGTTCACGAGTGGTTTCATGAATGTCAAACGTTGGTGGAATAGTAATTATCCATAGATTAACACCTTGAAATAGCACTAATTCACTTTCAAATCCAACAATGAAAGGTTGGGCTGCTTTTCTCAGCCATTCGACCAGGTCCTTTTGTTCAGGGGTTTTGTAATCCACATGATGTAGAACTCTCATTCCCTTTTCGTCAAAAGCCAGATTATCTGCGCCCACAATTAGATATTTTGTTTTTCGAATAACATGGCTATTGCCATTCGCCAGCCCAAGAATATCCTTAATGAGTTCATCTCGTTGTATTTCGACGAGATTTCCATCAGATTGATAAATTTCCAGCTTCCTTTTGAAATCAAACCAATCTTTTTCTGAACGCATATGCAGGAGCTTAATAAGAAGTTTTTCATCCATGAGCAATGGCTATCCTTCATCAAATATCATAATAGTGCCATCGGGAAAAACGGATACTCTACCTTGATTCGAGGTTCTATACCTGTTGATAGTACGCCTCCCCAAGAGGTTTTGGCTAAAGGGCTTATTAGTGAATAGTGATCGATAAATATCCCTTCTTACTCCCTGGAATACCCTTGTCTTATTTCTATTAGCCCTCAGTGTAAGGCTTGATTTCCTAGAAGCAAGTTTTTTATATCTCTTGGAGCCTTCTGGGAACCAATCAGTAAACCATCTTCCCACAAAAACATCGTCATTTACTGTAACCGAAGTTAAGAATTCGGTCTGGGATTTCTCATCCATCACTGTCTGATAAAGTGCATTTCGATCATCCAAATATTTTAATGCAAAGCGATTTAGTTTATAAGCGCTCTCTGGCAGGCCAATATATTGCAACACTCGGCAATAGTGCTTAAGTCTGTAGTATCTGTCATCTCCACGCTTGTAAAGATTTTCAAGAGAACTCTTATCAGGATCAGCAAGAATAATTCTTGGAGAGCCGTCGTTCCATCCAACATAGGACGAGACGATCAACTCAATATCAAAGTGTTCTCCATTATTATGGTGTGCTTCTTTCTTTGCTATTCCATCTACAATTTGCGATCTCTGTTTGTCCGGCGAGCTAGTGCCCTTTGCCTCCAAAATACATTGAAGACCATTTCCTTCTCCTCGATAATCAAATCTTTTGCCTATTCCAGGCAAACTGCCGAGTTGATCCCAAGGAATACCTAAATACTTCTCAGCAATCAGACACATAAATGCAATCCCCATTTCATGGCTTCTTGCCGACTTCAAATCAGTGTCGTAATTACCCCTAAATGTAAGATGATCACCTTCAATGTCTAAAATATTTGCATACAATACAGCATATTGGGCTGCCTGATCGTGAGAATTGACAGGGATAGCAACAGTTTTGTTTCCAACTGCATGTAGTAATTGTCTTGGCGTAAAAGTAAACCCTGTTTGCACTATGGGTAATAGATTCGCGTACGCCGCGTTATGTGGAAGAGGATTTTCAGGTGACACCTCTACTGGAATTGTATGTTCACGATCCAACAATTGATCAAGTTCTGCCTGACTTCTTGGCATTCTTTCCTCCTACTTTGGATTTCTTTTTCAGTTCCGTAGAGCTTTCGTCAGTTTTTTCCTTGGCTTTCTTAACCTTTTCCAACAACTCTGCCGCGGACTCATCGTTGACATCCTGCTCCACTAGCTCCCCGCGGAACGCCTT
>CAZJYB010000024.1:0-34419 GCA_964549865.1 uncultured Anaerolineaceae bacterium | reverse complement strand
GCCTATAACCTGCTGTTATTCTCACAGAGGCGTTCGCTGCATCGCGCCATGGCAGAATGGTATGAGGATTCGTTCGTGCGTGATCTTGTGCTGTATTATCCCGCACTGGCTTATCACTGGAAACAGGCAGATGTTCCACGAAAGGCAATTGAATATCTCGAGAAATCAGGAGCCATGGCCTTTCGCAATGGAGCATTCCGTGAAGCGATCCAATTCTTTACGCAGGCATTGGAAAAGGCGCAGACGCTGAAAGAGGCCAATATCCCACCCGTAAAAGTGGCGGCCTGGCTGAGGTCCATTGGCGAGGCGCAAATGGGACTGGGTCAAATGCAGGCTGCGCGTGGAAATTTTCGTAAAGCTGTACAGGTCCTGAAACGCCGTGCACCGGCCACCCCATTCGCAACGATCATGGGTCTGGTGAACCAATTGGTCGTGCAGACCCTGCATCGCCGTTTTCCCAACCTGTTTATTGGACGCTTGAAGGAAAAAGACAACGAACTACAAGAGGTGGCACTGATCTTTACCCATCTTGCCTATGTGGATTTTCTCAAACTGGAAAGCCTGCCCATGCTGTACCATGTATTAAAGGGCTTGAACCTCTCCGAGATCGGCGGAAGCATGTCCCCTGCACGCGTGTGGGCGCTTGGCTCAACAAGTGCGATGTTTGGGTTTATTCCCAACCATGCACTGGCAGAACACTACGCGGAAAAAGCGCTGCAGGCATCCTCCCAGATCGAGGATATCCGCGCGCAGTTATGGACACATCTGGCAGTGGGCACGTATAAACTCGGTGTCGCGCAATGGGATACATCACGCGCCTCCCTGTTTAAAGTGAAGGAACTGGCTGCCAGCGCTTCTGATAAACGCCTGGAAGGGAACGCCGAAGTGGTACTGGCGGGCCTGGAATATTATCGCGGTGCCGACTTCGAGATCTGTCAGAAATATTACGACAACCTGCTCGCTCAAACGAAACAATCTGGTGACCACCTGCAATTAACCTGGGCCACTTATGGGATCTCCTTCCTCAACCTTATCCGTGGGGAATTCGAGGCTGCCATTGAAAATGCAAAGAACGGTGAAAGCCTCGACGATACGCCGATCAATGTTGCGCACCTTAACAGCATCCGCGCCATGGCCAACTGGCGGCTTGGAAGGGAAGTGCAGGCTGTTCAGAATTGTGCGAACGCCTTAAAGATCCTGATCACACTTCCACCGCAGGTGTATTCGTTATTAATGGCCTATCGCATGGTTGCGCAAGTGACATTTGAAGCATGGGAACAGGGAAAAACATTCAATATTCGCGGCTGGCGCACAAGATCAGAGTTTGCAAAAACTTTTTCAACCCTGATCAGGTTATTCAAGAAATACAAGCACACCTTCCCGATCGGAGAACCATCCTTGTTGTATTATCAGGGCTGTCAGAAATGGCTGGCAGGGAATCATAAAGCCGCGTTCGAAGACTGGGAAGCCGGCGCACTTTCTGCAAAGAAGCTGGCCATGCCCTGGGATGAAGCGAACGCCTTACGGGAGATCGGAAGACGATCCAATGATGAAACGAAGAGGCAACATTTGCAAAAGGCGCTTGAGCTGTTCAGCTTAAGCGGGGCCACATACGACGCACGCGACATAAAAGATCAACTGGCATAATAAAACTTCCGAGATTATGCGCCCGGAAGTTTTTACTTAAGAAGTGTCCGAAAGCCTCACCACAAAGTCACTAAGACACGAAGGCACAAAGCTTTTTCCTTAGAGTCTTTGAGACTTTGCCGTCTCCCTCACCTGCGGTTTCGGGACAGGTGTCGCATCGGCGTGCCGCCATGCTTCGCGGCATGAACGATGTGTCTTTGTGGTAAAAACCAGACTTTTCAGAGACTCTCTTAAGACATTTTCTACCTACGCAATATGCAAAATTGATCTCTCCACCTTGCTACCCACCTTTGCCATGCGCCGCCAACTGCTGTTGTCATTGAGAGAGATCCAGCGGCGTTCCTCGGTGCGATAGAACCAGTCCTTATCCTGCTGGTAATGCACCAGCACGCCGGCCGATTCCCAGATGTTGAGGATCTCATTGCTGTGCGCATGCGTATCGTCAAAGTCGGTCGTGGCGCGTTGGCCCATTTCGCTGTACAGTTCGTTTAACTCAAGGAGCAGAGAATTGATCTCGGGGGCGAGATGACTGACCTTTAGCCCGATCCGTTTTGTCTCTTCGAACAAAATGGGGTAGCCATGCGATGGATATTTCGCGTTCAATGCACTGGCGATCCTGTCCGAAACCTGTTCGTCCTTGATATGATAAGCGAGCAATTCCTTGCACAACATGATGGACAGCGACTCGGCGCGGTCCACCGCCCCGATCACGAGCGGATGTACATGCTGGAATAACTGTTGATACGGGTTCTCGTTCGAGTCGGATTTTTGAGCCTGCCACAGTTTCACGACACGGGTCAATTCATCCAGGCTGACGCTCACGCGGTCATTGTCGCGGTCGATCGGAGAAAGCGCGTGCGTCAGGGACGTATCCACGGGCGTGAGATAAGCCATCGGCCCCATATAGATCTCATTTGCGCCGAGCGCGATCATGGTGGCGGCCGAGGCACATTCCAACGGCACGACCGCGACGACCTCATCGCAATATTGCCTCAAAAGATTGACAAGGCGCAGGGAGGCCTGTCCATTGCCACCGCTGGATTTGATGAAAAGATGGATCTTCTTTTGATGTCCGATATTTTCCAATAGTTCAAATAAAGCCAGCACATCGTCATGGCATACGCTTCCACGCGGATTATTGAAATACGTCACCAGCGTGCCGCCAAGCATTTTATTTACGCGCGCAATGATCCCCTGCGTCTTATTAAAAAGAATGGGGGGTTGTTTTTGTTTACTGGCTTTCGGTTGTTTATTCTCTTTCGCCATATTTTGCTCTCCTGACCTACTGCTTCATGTAAAAACACGTGAATTTTGAACCCAAATCATGGGTAATTACAATAATTTGAGTTCACATACTTTGCGCGGCACACGTAAAGGTGGATAGAATCATATCATGCAATCTTCATGGGAATTTCAAGCCAAACAAATACAATCGACCCGAGGTCTTACAACACTATCTCTTCGACCAGGCCCAACCTGCAGCCAGACCAAGTAATTCACCGATAAGGACAAACAGCAAAACTCCACCCATCCCATTTGCAAAAAGCCAGTTGGAAATTCCGAATACTCCAAACGCGAGCCAGTTGTATGCAAACAGGCCGCCCACCGAAATGCCCAGCGCCCAGCGCAGCGCAGCGCGCGGGTCCGTCAGGCGAATCCCGCCAAAGTAAGTCAAAGACATACTCAGAACAATGAAAAGCATGGCGACGATCCACGCCAGGAAGCGCGGGTAGCCACCACCTGAAATATACCCGGTGCCGTCTTCTACAATAGGCGGGATGGGCGTCGGCGCATTGGATTGAGTTAACTGTGGCACAACCACCGTTACCGCCACAGGGCCGGCCTGCGAAACATCCAATTGCAGGACTTCGGAAACAACCGCGGGCTCGCTGGCAGCGCTAATTTCAAGCAAGCCGGGGCTATCCAAATTAAAGGAGGCACGTGCCACACCTTGTGTGGTAACCGCGTCCACTTGTTGGAGAATCCCACCTCCCTCACCGGTCAACTTCATCGAGAATTGCACCACAGTCCCATCAGGAACAGCATGACCATTATGGTCGAGGATCACACCCGTACGGATCGCGATCGTATCGCCAATTCGAAAGAGCGGAACGGGAGTTGCTTCCGGGGTTATGGCACCGTCTGTCTGTACGGGAGCAGGCGCGATATCCAAAAAGAGAGGGATGATTTGATCCGGGGACGGTGTCATTACAGAGATCAGGTCATACCCCACGCCGGAGATCGAAACAGGCGAGGCACCCATAGGCGTAAGTTCCTGAAACAGCAGGCGGGCAGCCACATCCACAAATTGCGGCTGTTTACTATATAAAGAAAAGTATGCAGTGAATTTTGAAATATCGGTCGCGTCGAAATAATACGGCGCATCGAAAGAGAACACGATCACGCGCGTATCGCGCAGAAGATCAGGGCGTTCGGTCAGGAAACGACGGATCAGAGCCGGTTGTCCCTGGCTTGCATCTGCAATCGAGATCACGATCCAGTCTGCCCGGCTGATATCCCCTTCCATGAATTGTGGATCAAGGTTATCGAGCATGGCTTGCAGGTTCTGAAATGAGTACGATGACAGGCTGAAACCCGTGGTTTGGTTTCCACTTTGAGGCCCATAGAGTTGCAGGACAGCCTGCTGGAACGCATCCACTGCAAGCGATGGTTGTTCGGCACACGAACTACATTGTCTTATATTGATCGTATCTGTGATAAAGACCGTCTGCTCATCGGCTTGAGGCGGGTTGGGCAGCACGGTCGCGAAATCGGCAAGCTCAGGGCTGATGAGCGTGGCCGAATTCCGTGCGATGTCAAAGACAAGATCGGTCGAATTTCCGATATCGTTCAAACCGTTCGATGAAACAACCACATTGGGCAGGGTGAAATTACCATACAAACCGAACTTGACTGCAAGGATGTGCTGCACTGAAGCATCCACCCGCTGGGCAAAAGCAGGGTCCTCCCGATATTTTTGCGCAAAGAAATCGAGCACCCTGATGGTGGTGGTAAATGTATCGGCTGAATCGCTTGAAACCACATTCCCAAGATACAGCATATCGTTTCCCGCGAGAAAAGCATCTCGCGCCGCAACACGCGCCGAGAATGCTGCTCCGCCCTGCGCGTAAAACTCACGGACCGAGCGCGTGCCGAGATCATCGCTGACGACCAGGCCTCCCGCATCACGCCAGGCGGCAAACTGAGGCAGGGCCAGGATCTGGCCCAATGCCTGCGAATCAAAGCTGACCGGTCGCGTGGTCGCGCGAATATTTCCCTGAAAACCCTGATAACGAATGTGTGAGACGATCAAGCCATCGACACTTTGTTCGGGGGTGAGCGCATTGCCGGTCACTGCAAAAAAGGGCGCCAGTTCAATTTGCTTTAATTGTTCAAGTGATTTTCTGACGGTGGATACCTCTTCCCCGGGCAAACGGTCTGACCCCCCAACACCGGGAAAATGTTTTGCAAGCAGCAGCAATTGATCGTCACTCCCGGCATGCAAACCAGAAATGTACGCGCGACCCATCTCACCCACCCAAAATGGATCCCCGCCAAAAACGCGCGTGCCCAGGTCGCCGCCTGCCGTCGTGGGTGTTTCCAATACATCCAGAGACGGGCCAAGATATAAATTAAATCCAAGTGCGGCCAGTTCGCGCCCGCGCACCTCTCCGACAAGCCTTGCAAATTCCGGATTCCATGTCGCGCCGATGGACATTTCGCTGGGCAAAGGGGTCAGGCCATTCAGGATCTGATCTGTGGGATAACCGTTGCCCTCCTGGGCAAGCCCAACAAAAAGAGGAATATAGGTCGTGTCAGCCACCTGGCCTGGCGTAAGATCTACAGGGTTGATGGATGAATCCCACTTCAACGTTTGCAGGCTCTTGATCAGTGCATTGGCCTGTGCAACTGTATCCGGCGCAGCGGCAAAATTATCGTTGGAGGCAAGTAGAACAATACCACTCACATGATAGCGAGCGATCAGATCATAAATTTGAGACGTAGTGCTTGTATCTGTTCCATTAAATGTCACCAGGAACAATTGACCCACGCGCTCTTCAGGCGACATTGAATCTAAAATAGACTGTAGCTCGGAGGGACGTGTAGGTGCCTGTGCCTGTACAGGAATCGTCATGATTAAGGCAATTAAGATCGAAAGTAAAACGGTTCTCTTAAACTTCATAGTCTCCCCTTATATCACATTTTATGAAAGACTTATCACTTGAAGAGAAAGTATTGCCCGCTCGAAAACAGAAACCCGCTTCCGTGTTGTGGAAAGACCTACCCACTGCGACCCAGGGCGCGCAGGGCGGTCTGAGGATCATCCGTGAAGATGCCATCCACGCCCCACTCTTTTAGCTGATTCACTTCCTCGGGCGTATTTGCCGTCCATACGTGGACGCGGCGATTAAGACGATGAATACGTTGCACCTGCTGACGGTCTACACTGGAAATGTGAGCATGCAATGCAAGATATTCGCCGAACATGAAGCCAAAGGAGCGCGCCCAGATCCCTGCCAGGCCAGGCATGGCAAGCAAACCGCGTGGAATTTCAGGAATGACCTGCGCCGCCCTCTTTAAATTGGATGCAAAAAAAGAAGAAAAGAGAAGCTGCCCCTGGTTGTTGTGACGTTTAATGAGCTCGCAGACTTTATCCACCAGGCCATCACGCGGTGTGGAGTAATTGGTGAGTTCGATATTGATCAATCTTTCCCTTCCCACTGTTTCAAAGACCTCTTCAAGCAACGGCACTTTTGCACCGCGAAATTTTTCGTTGAACCAGCTGCCAGCATCAAGTTTTCGAATGGCTTCAAGGGTGAACGATGCAACGCGGCCGCTACCATTGCTGGTGCGCTCCACGCTGCCATCGTGAAAAACAACGACACGACCATCCAGAGTAAGTTTAGCGTCCAATTCAATGCCATCTGCACCCTTCTGGATGGCTTGTTGGAAGGATGGCAGGGTATTCTCCGGAGCGTGCGCAAAGTCTCCGCGATGAGCAATGACGATGGGGCGTGGAAAATGATCAAGCATGGCTGGCAGGTTGAGGGTCACGCGCGAGGCAATTAGAGTTCTACGAAGTAAGCGCGGCCGGCGTGGTCCAGCATCTCGCGCGACATGGTGGGTTGCACGGCCAGGTAGGATGCAATATCGACGATCTGATCGCACAGATCACGAGGATGGGATGCGCGCAATTTACGATTTCGTTTGATATACCATTCCTGCAACAGATAAGCCAGGCCCTGGTCATTGTATTCCACGCGTTTATCCGCCGCCACGCGCTTGAAGATCTCGCGATATTCTTCATAGCTTGGGTCGCCGATCTCGATCTTATGGCGCAGGCGACGCAGGAAGGCTTCGTCCACGAGGTCTTTCGGAGGCAGGTTGGTGGAGAACACGATCAGCACGTCAAATGGAACTTCCACCTTGCGGCCCGTGTGCAAACGCAGATAATCCAGACGATTTTCGAGCGGCACGATCCAACGATTGAGCAGGTCACGTGGACGAACTTGCTGACGACCAAAGTCATCAATCAGCAGAATGCCGCCATTGGCCTTCACCTGGAACGGCGCTTCATAGAATTTTGTTGTGTCATCAAAAACAAGATCGAGGCCTTCCAGGGTTAATTCGCCACCGACCACAATGAACGGCCTGCGGATCTTGACCCAGCGCGGGTCGCGGCGCACATTCGAACGGAGATTGCCGGTGGTACCCGTGCCTCCTCCACCGCCTCCCTCGTTATCAGGTGCCAGGCTATGGCTGACCGCGTCATACACTTTAATCACCTGTCCATCCAAATATAGGGCGAACGGAATGTACATGTTCTGGCTAAGCACCAGGTTGCCAAAGGCACGCGCGATACTGGTCTTACCGTTACCGGGAGGACCATACATAAAAATGGATGTGCCTGAATTCAACGCGGGTCCCAGTCTTTGAAAGGTGGACTCGGAGATGACCAATTGCGAAAGGATCTGACGCATGGTGCGTGTGGTTACACTAAGACGCCCACTCTTCTGGCGACGAATAGATTCGTTATAGACTTCAAATGGCACAGGCGCCGCGCCGGCATATTGACTGCGCTCCAGGGCCTCACGTGCACGTAAGACGCCCGCGCTGGTGATCCCATAAGTATATGCGCCCTCGCCCAAACCACCCTGCGAAGACTTAACCTCGATGAATTTTTCCTGCTTCAAGGCGGTCAGAAGCTGGTCGGTCACCCCTGCGAGCGGGAGCGCGATGTCTTCTGCGATCTTAAAGCCCGTCAAATAACCGCGAAAATACAGGACTTTAAGTACCAGGTCCTGCAGCCAGAGCAGGGAAAGACCTGTGTCTTCAAGGCTGTTTATCTGCGGCGGAACAAAACCGCCGGCAGGGGGGGGAAGCGTGCTTGATTGCCTGGTCATAAATGCCACCGTCCAAATGGAATAACATAAATAAATCGTGCAAATAAAAAACCTGAGAGGCGACTGCCACAGCCGATTATACTTCTTTTCGCTTATAATCCAGTCATCATGAAACTATCCGTCATTATCCCTGTTTACAATGAAGTTGAAAGCATTAAAGTCATCCTAAAACGTGTACAAGATACAAATCTTGCCAAAGAAATAGTCGTGGTGGACGACGGCTCCCAGGATGGCACCCGTGAAGTATTGAAAAAGCTGGATGGCAGGCACGGTGTGCACATCGTGCTTCACGAGCGCAACAAGGGAAAGGGAGCGGCGGTGCGCACCGGCATGGCAATCGCCAAGGGAGATATTCTGCTCATTCAAGATGCCGACCTGGAATACGATCCGCGCGATTACCCGGAACTGCTCAAACCCATCAAGGAAGGCATTGCCGATGTAGTCTATGGTTCGCGCTTTTTGGGCCGCGCCCATGGCGTTACCATGTTCTGGCATATGGTGGCAAACAGGATGCTTACCTTCATGACCAATATTCTTTACAATACCATCCTTACGGACATGGAAACAGGCTACAAGGTTTTCCGCCGTGAGGTGATCGAAGGCATGGTCATTCACGCCAACAGCTTTAATTTTGAGCCCGAGTTTACCGCCAAGATCCTCAAACGCAATTATCGCATCTTTGAAGTACCCATCACGTTCAACCCGCGCGACTACTCACAAGGTAAAAAGATCAAGCTGCATGATGCCTTCGAAGCAGTATGGGCCCTGCTCAAATACAGGTTTATGGATTAATTCATAGTACAGCCACGCGGGTCCGCAATGCCGTCATGAGCATGACGGCATTGCTATTTTACACTTACTGAAACCTGGATAACAAGCTGTATTGTATAATTTTCGCATGAACAACTGGCAGGAAGAGCTACGTTGGGAATTTGAAAGGGCCGAACAGGCCCGCGCAAAACACAATGAGGGTCAGGCACGTGTCTGTGCACGCCGGGCAGCCGGGATCGCAATTCGGGAATCCCTTGCCCGCCGCGGGACCCGCCCCCCCAGCAAAAGCGCGTACGACCTGCTGAACCTGCTCAAGGAAGATCCGCTTCTGACTGCCGACGTGAAACTGGCCATCGACCATTTGACCTTGCGTGTCACTGAAGAATTCAAGCTCCCGGTGGAGACAGATCTCATCACCGAAGCACGCCTGCTATGCAAATGGCTTTTGCCTGAATGGGAATAAAAAAACCGCTCCTCAGGTATCCTGAGGAGCGGCCAGTTTGTTGTCGAGTGCCTATAGCACATCTCTGCGCCCAACCAGGTAGTAGAACGCGCGCGCGACAGTAATGATCAACAGCATGCCGGACATTACCCCGCCAAAAACAAAGAACAATTTTCGCCAGTCGCGCAATCGCAAAACGATCTCTTCACGCGCGGGCATGCGCACCTGCAGGCGCAGGCGCTGGACAAAATCATTCGGAGGCGCAACCCGCTTCAAGGTCCCCGCGAGATGCGTTTCCAATACGTCCAGTTTTTCTTCAGATGTGGAATTCCTGCGTGTCGTCATTTCTTTCCTTCGTTTCATTCAATCGGATACAAGATCAACCCAACAGTTCCCGGACCAAGATTTGCCGCGATCGATATGGATAATTCACTAAGGATGGCCTCTTTGTGATTGAAGTGCTTTTTTGCTTCCTCCAGCAGGGCCTGGCCGGATTTTGGGTCGCGCGCATGGACCACGGCGAGATAAACAGGCCTGTCGCCAAACTCTTCCTTTGCCATTGAGATCACGCGTTCCAGTGCGGCCTTTCGGGTACGAACCCGTTCAGCCATATTCAATACGCCGTCTTTTAACACTGCGATCGGCTTGACGTTCAACGCCGAAGCCAGCGCGGCTTGCAATGTGCCCACACGGCCGGACATTTTTGCATATTCCAGCGTATCCAGGGTGAGAATAACGCGCACCTTGCCGCGCAGCGCCTCAATTTTCTTTACGATCTCATCGACGGACTTGCCGGCTCGTTCCATCTTGCGGGCTTCGCGACACATCAGGCCAATGCCCAGGGAGCCGACGGCGGAATCAACCGGGATGACATTGAATTCGTTCTTCAACTCCTCGGCGGCGGAAACGGCGGAGGCATAGGTGCCGGATAACTTCGCCGTGATATGGATGGAAAGAATGGTGTCGCCCTTTTGAGCGATCTTGCGATAAAACTCAACGAACTGATGAGGGGAGGGTTGGGAGGTCTTTGGGATGCGTTTGCTTTCATCCACGAGTTTATAAAAGCCTTCGTTATCCAATTCCACGCCCTGAAGGTAGGATTTCTCACCAAAGAGAATGTTCACCGGGATCATATCGATCCCATATTCTTTTTCCCATTCCGCAAGAATGTCGGCTGCCCCATCGGTCACGATTCTCAACATGGTTCAATCTCCTTCTAGATTTAGGTTCTGATCTTCCAATTGATCGCGCAGAGATAAGAGCGTGCGATGGTAAAGGCTCTTCACGGCTCCTTCACTTCTGCCCATGATCTCACCGATCTCGGCATTCGACATATTTTCAACAAATTTCAAAATCAATAAGTTCTGTCTCTCGGGCGGCAGCCGCCGGATCATGCGCAGCAGGGCTTCCTGCTCCTGTGAGCGAACCAGGTTTCGCTCGGGATGATCGCCTTTTGCTGGGATGACCGGCAGGTCGTCCAGCGGGATCTCCTGCTTGCGGCTCCTGTCACGATGCCAGTTGGCAACCAGATTGTGCGCAATCCGATATAACCATGCAGAAAAGGGCACGCCACGATCCGTATAATTTTTTATGTGATTCATCGCCCGCTGGAATACCCGGGCCGTCAGGTCCTCGGCGTCATGCAGGTTGCCTGTGCGGTAATAAACATAATTGAAGATTCGCTCCACATAGCGTTCATACAATAGACCAAACGCATCACGATCGCCCTGTGAGGCGCGCCCAAGGATTTCCTCTTCGTTGTATTCCGGTTCGGCCAAGATCATAACCTTACCGACGGAACTTTCTTTTTTTTAATAACACCGTCGGATTTGAGAAGTTTCATCGAGTATATCATCCATCGATATGGGCACAGAAAACGGCCTCCGGCACCACGCTGCAGGGGAAAAAGTGGGCCAAAACGTTCGATGGTATAATTTCCGCCCGTATGAGTCCAGATAACACTTCAAACAAAACAAAAATTTGTCCCACGTGCGGAACGCGCCTGAGTGACAACGCCACACGTTGCCTGGTATGCGGCACTGCATTCACGCCGCGTCCTGAGCCAAAGGTCGTCAGGAAAGCCGAGAGATCGGTGCAGGCCAGCCGCATGCCGGAGATCACACTGACGCTGCCGGCCGCCATAGGGATCCTCGCGGTGGTCATCGTCGTCGCCGTGGTGATCGTATTCTTCGCGTTAAGGTCAGGTGGAACGGGCACGAACTCACCTGATTCAGGCGATACCCCCACCCCCACCGAAACGCCCACGGTAACCCTGCCCGCAACGGCCACATTCATCCCAACCGACGTTCCAACTTCCACACCGCAACCTCCGTTCGATTACATCGTTGCAGCTGGCGATAGCTCCTGTTCGCAAATTGCATTTAACTTCGGCATTTCAGTTCAGAGCATTATCATCACCAATAATCTGGCTTCCACCTGTCCGATCAGCGTGGGACAGCCGCTCAAGATCCCTTATCCATCGCCCACCGTCCCACCACCGGCAACACCCACGCCACTCCCTGCTGATGCGACCGAGGAAGCTTGCGAGAGAGTGCCCATCACAGTGCAGGAGAACGATACACTTTCGAGCATTTCCCTGAATTACGCTGTCCCCATGGCAGAGATCAAGGCATTCAATGGGTTGACTACAGACAACGTATTTTTGGGACAGAATCTGCTTGTTCCATTGTGTAGACGTGCAGCGGATCCGAACAAGCCCACGCCCACGGCAACGATCCCGCCTCCTTACCCCGCCCCGAACCTGCTCCTGCCTGCGGATGGCGCTGCCTTCACCCTGGCAAATGACGTCGTCACCTTGCAATGGGCGTCGGTTGGCACGCTGCGCGATGGGGAGGCCTACCAGATCACCGTGGAAGATGTCACGGCCAACCAAACCCGCCGCCTGACTGATTTTGTGTCTGACACAAAATATATCGTGCCCACATCCTACCGCCCGAATGACAACGTGGCGCATGTGTTGCGCTGGTGGATCACCCCGGTTCGCCAGGCCGGCACCGACGATCAGGGCCAACCGATCTGGGTCAACTCAGGTGCGACAAGTGAAAAGCGTGTCTTTACCTGGGTTGGAGTGGCCATAGAAGGCACGCCCAATCCCTAAGGTCCAGACCAAAACGATGCTTTACTAAAAAAATTCCCTGCCAAATGGCAGGGAATTTTAATTTACGTCACCCAGTTGTTGATGATATAATGGCCGTCTCATAAGGAAAGGGGTACGGCCATGAAAACTGAAATCTTTGTAATCGCCGAAAATGCAAACATCACACAAGATGGCAGGGTAAACATTTTCGCAATATTTAATCAGATCAACGCGCCTCAATTTCCAACTGTTTATCCCCGCCCTACGATTGTGATAAGACTTGCATTGGAAATAGCTGAACGACCAGCTAACAGGAAGTTTACGCTTTATTTTGCGGGTGAAGACAATAATGCGCAACAGGTTAAGTTGGCGGAGGGTATGGTTGATTTCCCAGCAAGGGTTGGGGGTCTTAATCCCGATGCTGTTATTATGCTCAACATAAACGCGATAGGATTTGAAAAACCCGGGACATATCAATTTATTTTACACGTTGATGACATTTATCAATCTGTGCTGTTAATCTACGCAAATCTCATACCTCAACAACCACAGGTAGGAGGGTAATGAATTGGGGGGTGAAGCAGTCAAACTACTTGCAAAAGCGCGAGTAACAAAGGGTGGATGGCATCGTAAGGAAATTGAAAGCCTTTATACTGGTTTTGGGTTTACAATTAAGAGTGGTCGCGGTCCGCACGATAAGGTCTATCATCCTAAACACCCAGAGTTGGTTACTTGGTTACCTCGCCATAACAAGATTGGCGAATACAATATTGAGAATGCCATAAAACTGATTGATAGGCTTCAAAAATTGGAGGAGGCACGGCATGTCTAAAACAATACAGGAGAGAGCAATCGAACTCTCAAAACTTGGATATATAATCGAATTACTTAGGGATAAAACAACTGATGGCGATTACATCTATCTTGCTCGCAACCCTGAATTAGAGGGTTGTATGGCACAGGGTTTGACGGAAAAAGAGGCGATTGCGAATTTAGAAGAAGTTCGTGTCGAACATATTGAACACTTATTGGAACATAATCTTGAGGTTCCACGTC
Source organism: uncultured Anaerolineaceae bacterium (assembly GCA_964549865.1). GTDB lineage: Bacteria > Chloroflexota > Anaerolineae > Anaerolineales > Villigracilaceae > Villigracilis. Next base: position 21,002 of record CAZJYB010000024.1, on the reverse strand, counting down.
CGAATCACGCAAAAGCAACCTCAACCTTAAGTGTTGTAACAAAGCAAGTCGCAGGTGTGACCCTCCCTGGGTTTGAGGACTATCTTACTAAGGTTGTTCAATCAAATGATCGAGAAATACTTTATTCAATAACACCCAATACATAGTGTTACAGATGTCAAGTAAAACAATACCAAATACACAAAAAGACCAGCTAATCTAGCTGGTCTTTTTCTTGACTGGCTTCTTCTTAGAGCTGGCTTGGTCTTTAGCAGGGCTTCCAAAACCTCTGTAAACGATGGCCCCCACAGGCTGACAAGCTTTTCGTTCGTTTTTTGCTTGGGGGTCTCTTTAGGCTTCTTTGTCATTTTTTTGTCTCTCTTTTTCTTCTTCAGAAAATCTAATTAACTCAGATGAAGCCTTTCCTTTATACAATGTTGGGGATAAAGATGTTCCTAATAAACCCGTGTTTACGTAAGAATATAAAGCCCCTACAAATGGCCTAACCTTTAGAGGCTCATCCCCAATCTTTCCAAAAAAATCTATCTCAATGTCATAAACCTCTATCTCTACTGGAATCTGATATGGCGAAGGATTCTTTGTGTAGAATGATAAATGTGGTTCAGCATTAATATGAACACCTCTAAATACATACAGAATGGCCTCCCCCGGGTTTGCGCCAATTGTTATTTCAAAGTTTTCATTTCCCAAGTTGTCACTCCAACTCAGTCTTTGTGGAGTGGGGCCTATAACAGTTGATGTTATATCCTGGTTAAATCTAGGTGGGGATGCCATTCTCAATACAGCATAGCAATTGGCTATTTCGCGGTTTTCTTTGTTGGAAACTCTTAACGAGGCAAAAATGCCCCTATGGTCGGGCATGAGAACAACAGGTTCAATTATCACATCGTGTGGAATACTTTCTCCCCATAAAGTTATACATTGGCCTAAAGCCAAGCAAATGAAAAAGAGAATTACACAAAAAATCACCGGGATTGCCAGAAGCCACAACAGGTTATTTGCCGTGTCAATTCCCAAAATCTCATTAAAAAATCGGTTCCGGAGATTTTCGTCAATCATGGCGATTATCCCGAGGGCAAGAGTGGACAGCACGCTCAAAATCCCACTTGTGGTTGTCTTTGACCATGCCCGACCCCAACTGATGAGAACACGCCTAAACATCCCCCAATTCTACCCGCGTAAATATGCCTAGTCATCCCGAAAATCCTCCCTAATGGTCTGTGAAAGATACAACTCCCTTAATTTAACCCTTGACAGATCCATCCATCTGATTAAAATATGTGAATTATTCAATATATTGCATAATTGAATAAAACGGAGAAAACATGTCCCCTTTTGCTCTTAACCTGGAAAAAGCCAGAACTGAAAACTCATTTGTTGCGGTGGAACCGGTCATCAACATCTTTGGAAGCATGCTCCTGATCTCAAAAGGAGAAGGCGACCCGGGAATTCATGAATGGGTCACCAAGACCTGGGCGCAGATGTCCAGCGAGGAACGCTTTCGTCACAAACTGGTGACCATCGGTTTTTATTATTCGATCCTGCCCCGCGCCAATGGGTCGACATTCGAATCCTATCTCGAAAGCCTCGAAGCCACCCAGCCATCAGAATTTCGCGACCACCTCCTGAAGGCGTACGAGGGCATCTGTATTACACAGGAATCGCAGAAGAATATGGGCGGACCCGTGAACTGGGACGAAGTGCTCTCCTCCTCTGAAAACTATGTGGCCTTCCTGCAATATCGCTTCGGTGAGGAATTGACGGATGTGGATATCGAGACGCGCGCATATCAATACGTGATCGACCCGGCCGCGCTTAAACAACTGATCACCGGGCACATCCGCTGGTTCTGGAAGAATTATCTGCAAACCGAGTGGACGCGCGTACGCCCAATGCTGGAAGAATCTGCAAAGGCATTCAACCAGCTCGATCTAGGCGATATGACACGCGCAGAACTTGTTCACTTCATTACCGGTAAAGAGGTTCATGAATCAAAATGGGGGGATGAACTTGAGAACGCAAGCGAACTGGTTTTTGTTCCAAACGCCCACATTGGGCCCTATATGCATATTACAAAAGTAAGGGACCATTTCTATATTAACTTCGGCGCGCACCTGCCGGAAGGTTCAGACGTTCACGTGCCCGAATTGGATCGGGCCGAGATCGTAAGCAAACTTTCTGCACTTGCGGATGAGACCCGCCTGCAAATTTTACAGATGATCGCAAAGAGCGGCGAAATGCGGGCGAACGATGTGATGGATGCCACCGGGCTCAGTCAGCCCAGCATTTCACGTTATCTGGGTCAACTCACGGCGAACGGTTATTTACAGGAAAGGAGAGTGGGTGGGGCAAAAGCCTATACCGTAAATCACGATCGTATTGAAAAAACCCTGAAGGCGGTCTCCGCCTTTTTATCGGATCGTTCGCTGGCAGCAAAAGGAGATTTGACATGAATCCACTGATTGAAGAAATTTTGGCTGAAGAGCATCGCAGAGACATTCGACGTGACATGAGGCACATTCACCTCGAAGAGCAGGCGCTGCAAGGCAGAATAGTTCGCCCCAACTGGTTTACGCATGCAATGCAAAACCTGGGCCGCATGCTGATCGCGCAGGGTGAACGATTGGTGAAACGCTACGAAACACCAAAAAAGCACTGCCAACAATCCGGCCGTAGGTACGCTCATTAAGTAGGGCAGGAGAGAGAATGTTGGAAAAAATCCGGTCCATTTACAACGAATATCCAAAGGCCTTCTGGGTCTATAACGTCATTGTATTCATCGACCGCTTCGGCGGGTTCATGTTGTATCCGTTTTTCGCGCTTTATCTTACGAAAAAATTCGATATCGGCATGTCCACTGTGGGCATCGTGTTCGCTGTGTTCTCAATCTCAGGGTTTGTAGGGAGCGCACTGGGGGGCGCATTGACCGACCGCATGGGACGCAAGGGTGTCATCATCTTCAGCCTGATCCTTACGTCGCTCAGCGCCCTGGGCATGGGATTTGCACCGACACTTGGAATTTTCATGGCCGTTTCTGTGATCGTTGGCACGCTCTCCAGTATTGGCGGCCCTGCCCACGAAGCCGTGGTGGCCGACCTGCTTCCGGAAAACAAGCGCGCTGAAGGATACGGCATTATTCGTGTGGTGTTCAATCTGGCGGTTATCATCGCCCCCGCTGTGGCGGGACTGCTCATCGCACGATCCTATCTCCTGCTCTTCGTCGTGGACGCGATCATCAGCCTGATCTCCGCGTCAGTTGTGATCTTCTTTCTGCCGGAGACCAAACCACAGGCGCATCCTGATGCCAAACCCGAAAGCATGTCCCAAACATTTGGAGGCTACAGAAGGGTATTCAAAGATATTCCCTTTGTGGCGTTCGTTGTCATGAGTGTGATGACCGCCCTCATATACACAAACTTCAACACGACTTTGGGCGTCTTCCTTCGTGACGTACATGATGTTCCCGAGATCGGATATGGCTACCTGATCAGCATGAATGCGATCATCGTGGTATTTTTCCAGTTCTGGATCGCACGCAAATTGGAAAAATACAAGCCCATGTTAATGGTGGCCCTTGGCACAGCCTTATATGGATTCGGGTTCGCCATGTATGGTTTCACTTCCACATATTTTATGTTCGCAATTGCCATGATCGTTATCACGATCGGGGAAATGGTGGTCAGCCCATTCCAGCAATCGTTGGTGGCAAGTTTTGCGCCTGAAGAAATGCGAGGGCGTTACATGGCGGTTTCGCATCTCTCGTGGGGCCTGGCCTTTGCCATCGGCCCATACTTTGCCGGTCTGTTATTGGACAGCCCCACTCCCAACTGGTTATGGATGGCCTGCGGTATTCTCGGTGCCATCACTGTGATTGGATACATCATCCTTGATAAGATCCATCACTCCCCTGCTGCGGTTGCAACCCAGCCTGCGGCAACGGATTAACGAAGCAAATCTCCTCATTAAGAGAGCCGGGTGCTACGCACGCCCGGCTCTCGCATTTAATCGATTCTATTTTACAATTGTGGGAAGAAAGTAAAATGGAATAAAGGAGAACTCATGAAGATCTTGATCGCCGCAGACATGGAAGGGATCACCGGGGTGGTACATTGGGACCAGGTGATGCCGTCACATTCGGACTATCCACGCTTTCGCAAATTGATGACGGACGATGTGAATGCGGCCATTCGCGGCGCCTTCACAGGTGGTGCTTCGGCGGTCACCGTGGCAGACGGTCATAACAACGGTCGCAACATCATGATCGAAGAGCTCGACCCCCGTGCAACACTGACCTCCGGCTCGCCTGCTCCCCTATCCATGGTCAGCGGGGTGGATGAAGACGTGAATGGCGTGATGTTTGTTGGGTATCATGGGCGCATGGGGGCGATCAACGCCATTCTCGACCATACCTGGTCGGACGAACGCGTCTCCGGGTTGTGGATCAATGACCGGGCATTTGGTGAAGCAGGCTTGAACGGCGCAGTATGCGGTCATTTTAACGTCCCGGTTATCATGGCTTCTGGAGATCAAACCCTGTGTGCTGAAGTGAAAGAATTCTTCGGTAATGAGCTTGAGACTGCACAGGTGAAAAAGGCAGTCAGCCGCATGTCTGCGGAATGCCTGCCGCCCATGGTGACATTACGATTAATTGAAGAAGCCGCGCAGCGTGCCGTGGAAAATCTCAAGAACAAGAAGGCGACCAAGCCATTCAAAGTGGCGAAGCCGGTCAAAATGACATTGGAATTCGAACAATCTGATATGGCGGACCGGGCCGCATTCCTGCCCCAGGCAAAGCGGACCATCGACCGGCGCGTGGAATATGTCGCCGATGACATGCTTACGATCTATCGCGCGTTCCGCACCATGCTCGCGCTGGCGCGCTGAGACATTCAGGAAAAAATGAATTCAACAAGAAAAACTATTCTTATTGGGATCGGGGCGGTTCTTTTTCTTGCAGGCGGGGTCTGGTTCCTGCAGGGGATCAACGTATTGCCGGGCAGTTACATGAGCGGTGATCCTCAATGGGCCATCAATGGCGCGATCGCCATCGTTGTGGGCATTGGCCTGTTGTGGTTTGGAAATCGCAAATAACCCATGACGGAATCCATTCAGGTTGGCGACCGGGTCAAGGTCTATTTCGATAGCAAGTTCGGCGAAAATGAGGGTTGGTATGAAGGAACCGTTTTTAAGATTGACCCATATTCCGAACATCGCAGTTTTTACTGGGTTGAATTGGATACGGATTCCCGCGTTGCCGTGGGAATCAAGGAAATTTCGGTACTCAACCCGAAGAATATCCAAAAGATCGATTAAAGACGTGACTGGGCGCAAATGTGATTCAGCTTAAGATTTCAATAGTAACGGGGATTCAATAAAAACCGTCTGATACAATAACGACCTGTTCATGTACCTAAATCAAAAGGATGTTCTTATGATGAAAGCGAAACACTTCTCCCTTATTTATGGATTCCTAGCCATCTCGTTGATGCTCTCCTCCTGCGCGGGCCTGCCGGCCATGGGCAACGAGGAAGAAACGATCGATATTCCTCTTGGGCCGCAAATCTCCGTGCAGGAACATCAAAACCTCGTGTTCGAAACTTTATGGACATACGTGGAACAGAAGTATGTCTATTATGAAACTGCATCCATAGACTGGGAAGCACTTCACCAAAATTACACTGAACGCATCAACAGCGGTTTAACCTCCGATGAATTCAGCTCGTTGCTGAATGAATTGGAAACCGACCTGCCTGAGAATGAGATCATCTTTCAATCGCGTTCCGAGAGGATCGACGGCGACCTTGCAGATACAGGCAGTTATGGCGGTATCGGTGCGTTCGTGGGCTTTCAGGAAGAGGATATCCCACACGTTGTGATATTGGATGTGATGCCAGGCTCCCCAGCTGAAGACGCAGGCCTGCAAGCGCACGACAGCATATTCGCCATTGACGGTGAGCCGGTCCGACTTGAGGAGGGCCTGAGTGTTGTCAACAGAGTACGAGGACCGGCAGGCACAACCACCATGCTCACAGTACAAACGCCCGGTGAAAAAGACCGTCAGGTGGAATTAACCCGCGCGCAACTGACAGGCAAAGGCGCTTTGAAGGTCCAACAGCTTGAAAATATAGACGTGGGCTATGTGCTCTTCCCGCCTTCCGCCTATGCCAGCATGACCGATGAGTTCCTGCTGGCACTCACAGATTTTTCATCCGACCAGGAATTAAAAGGCCTGATCCTCGATCTGCGTATCTCGAATGCGATCATAGGCTGGCCACTCGAAGCCATGCTCACACTCTTTCAAGATGGACGCATCGGTGAAGTCTACGATCGCAGCGGCAGCCAGGTCTTGCGCCTCGATGGGCAGGATCAGTTCGGTTCACAGAATATGCCGCTCGTCATTCTCGTGGGAGAGAACACAAGCGGGCTGCCGGAAGTCTTTGCCGCGGCCATGCAATCCAACAACAGGGCAACTGTGATCGGCTCGAACACATCCGGTAATATTGAAACGCTTGCAGGGTATCTGCTTCCGGACGGCTCACAAGTGTTTATCGCGAACACGTCTTTTCGCCTTTCGGGCGGGGAAGAGATCGGAATAAACGGCATCAACCCGCAGGTCCAGATCGAAGCGAGATGGGATCAGATCGTTCCAAATGAAGACCCCGTCATCCAGGCCGCAGTAACATCATTCGAGGTGGAACCATGAAAAGATCGATCTATTTTCTCATCGCCATTTTCCTTTCGGCCTGCCTGCCGTCCGGCGTTCAGGTTCCACAAAGCCCACTGTTAAGTGTGCTGGAAAGAAAAGTTGGGCAGATCGCATACCTCGGCCTGGATGGAAATATCTACGTCACCGATCAGGCTGCATCGGATACAACCCAGTTAACAGAAGACGGCAATCCGCCGAATGAAACCTCCAGTTCTCTTGTGGTTTATCAATCCCCCACGTGGGCGCTGGATGGCAATCAACTTGGATTCATTCAGGTGGAACAAAACGAGTCGCAATTGAGTTCAAAATTATTCGTGGCAGATATCAATGCGGGCACGCTCCAGAGCGTCTACTCCAGCGAGAGCGAGCATCCCTTTTATCTTTACTGGTCGCCGGATGATCTGAACCTGGGTTTCCTCAGTTCCACCGCCATGGGACAGACCATGATGCTGCAAAGCGTTTCAGCCGAAGGCGGGGAACGGCGCGTGCTCGATACCGGTTCGCCGTTTTACTGGTCCTGGGCACCAGATGGGCAGACCATGATCGTTCACAGAGGCGCAGGCGACCCAACCCTTGCAAGCAGACTCTCGTTCTTAAAATTGGATACCGAAGTCATTGAATATGGAATGGATGAAATGCCCGCCTCTTTCCAGGCCCCGGCCTGGTCCCCGGACGGAGAATTCATTGTGCTGGCGCGTGTCACCGACGAGACGAAGGAGATCATCCTGGCCGATTCAACGGGTACGCTCGTGAAGACCATTGATACCTTTGACCTGAACACCGCGTTCGCATGGGCATTCGACAGCGAGCAGTTCGCGTATATCTCAGGGACGGAGCTCATCGAGACGGGTACGATCGGCGACCTGCATGTGCAGGATATTGTATCTCCCGAGGAGCAGATCGTCATCGAGGATAAAGTCATTGCTTTCTTCTGGTCCCCAAATGGAAAGAAGCTCGCCTATTTTGTCCCTTATGTAATCCGCCCTGAAACGGAGAATGGCGAAAGCGGTTCGACGACCCTGCTCTTTCAACTGAACGTATTGGATGTGGCCACGGGTGAAAGCCAGGAACTGTTTACCTTCCAACCCACACAACAATTCATTTCGATCATCCCCTATTTTGACCAGTATCACCAATCCACAACGATCTGGTCACCAGACAGCAACAACCTCGTGCTGTCATTCATCGATGCCGAGGGAAAGCCCGGCATTGCCGTGGTTGCGGCGTCCGGCAAACTGCAACCAAGATATATTGCAGATGGGTTGTTCGCGGTCTGGTCGTGGCAATAACACAGGGTAGCAAATAAAAAACTGGCTGGAGAAGATCTCCAGCCAGTTTTTTATTTCGTTTTTGATTTTGTCTTCGTTTTGGGCTTTGCCGCGGCTTTCTTTCCGTTCACACCGTTGCCCCCGTTAATAATCGTCTCTTCAACCAGTGACTTGAGCATGAGTTCGCTGTCAACAGCTGATGTATGGGTTGCCGCAGAACGAATGATCTCGATACATTCTCTTCCCGTCATATCACCTTTTTCAAGCAACGCACGAGCTACCGCATGCACTTCCGCAGAGTGCTCCAACAGAAGCTGGGCTGTCTTATCTTCCAACTTTCTCCAGAATGCGTCAATCGTATCTGACTTCTCTTTGGAGCCATACCCTGCATTCTGGTCCATTACCAGAGGCGGGCCAAAATATCCATAATGTGCAAGTTCAGACAAATTGTTGCGCACCTGTCTAAAATCAGAGCCTGCACCAGTCCAATACTCGCCAAGGAACAACTTCGTGGCAACATGCCCTGCCATCGCTACAAGAATATGCGAAACGATCTTTCGCAGAGGATAACCATGCACATCATAATTGGGCACATGCAGCACATAGCCCAGGGCGTCTGAACGGCGGACAATGCTCACCCGCACAATTCGTTCCTCGGGGCTGAAATAATATTGCACAATGGCATGGCCTGCCTCATGGTAAGCCACCTGCCTGCGCTGGTCTTCTTCCATTTCTTCAATGGGATTTTCCAAGCCCATGGCTTGTTCCTGAAAGGCGAGTTCAATATCCTGTTGCGAAACGCGCTCGCGATCATCGAATAACGCAAGGCGAACAGCATCCTTCGTGATCGCAGACATGATCTTGGCCGGGGTTGCCCAGGCAGTATCACTGACAATCGCCTCAATATCAACGGTCTCATCATATTTGATCTTGCCGAGATAATACTTGATGATCTCGCGCCGGCCCATGCGGTCGGGCTTATCCACCACTACCGTGCGGTCAAAACGGCCGGGGCGGGTGAGCGCCGGGTCGAGCACATCCGGTCGGTTCGTTGAACCCATGAACAGGATATGCCAATCGCGTGGTGGGGCTGGCTTCTTAAGAAGTTGATACCAGCGCGCCCGTAACTTTTCCGCGCGTGTTAATTCGTTGATGCCATCCATTTCATAAAGCAGCCGGGTAAGGGCGCCTCTACCGCCGCCCATGCCACCCATCATGCCACCGCCCATCATGCCACCGCCCATGACATTGCCGCGAGAGGCACCGACCGCATCGATCTCATCGATATAAGCGATACATGAACCATATTCACGAGCCAGTTTGCGCGCACTGCTGACAAAGCGGATCATCTTTAGCACATCCACACCCATGAACATGGCCGCGAAGCCGGATCCCTCGATCGAGATGAATGCGATCCCCGCTTCACCAGCCATCGCTTTTGCCAGAAGGGTTTTGCCGGTACCAGGCTCGCCATACAGCAATAACCCATTGATGAACTGGCCGCCCATTTTCTGAAATTTTGTGCGATCTGAAAGCAGGGATATCCATTGTCGCACCATTTTTATCAGGTTGGTCTGGCCCTTGTAATCGTCAAACGTGACCTGCTTGGGGTCGCCGGGGCGGATGGTCTCCACGCGCGATTGAGCCATGAACCAGAAGATCGCCACAAATTGAATAATGACAAATCCAATGGCGAACAGGATTCGAAAGACAAATCCAAGCGCAACAAGGATGAGATTCAGAACTTCGGGATTGATCAATGCCCAATAGACCAGCCCGTTTAACGCCGCCCACCCCATGATGCCGAAGAAAAAACGTGCTGGTTTGCCGGAGGCAGCCCACACAAACACCCTTAATTGAATATAGAGGAAGAATAATCCCAAAAGGACGTAAAACAGAATGATCAGCCCGCTCACCACCAGCAAACGCGCATTCTCAGATGCAATCGAAAATGAGACCAGGGAATTGACCACGCCCCAAACAACCAGGCCAAGCAAGGTCCAAAAACGCCAGTTACGGCTATTGCTCAAAATATAGAAGAGGGCACCCAGAGAGAGTGGATTTAACCACCAGGCGATCGCAATGCCGAGGATCAGGGTCTCACCACGGATCGAGCTCGAAGCGTTGGCCACAAAAAACCAGATCACCGGGATCGAGATGAAAAGCGTAATCAGCAACCCGAGGATCCACCCGATACCGCCATAAAAATCGGTCGCAGGTTTTGTTACCACGTTTGAACGCGCCGCTTTGTTCGACTCGCTTTGTTGAATTGAAGTGGACATATTACCTCTCGAATAACGATTTGTGACAGGCAGTGTACCCCAAAAAGGTTAAGGGTACAATGCAGTCATAAAATTCTTATAAGCCATTAATCTGGAAACGACCCTCCGCAATGGACTCAGCCTTAATCATTCGCCTGCTTGAAAAAGCCATCGCTTCCCGCCTGACCCGGTTTGACGCGCGCCACGAGGGAGCTTTCCGCCTCTTCAACGGATTCACTGAAGGCTTTCCCGATCTCGTCATTGATATTTACGGGCGCACATTTCTTATCCACAATTACGCGGATCCCCCATCACAAAATGACCCACTGATCCATGAAATAACAAAATTTATCCAGGTTTCTCTATTGTGGCTACGCGCAGGGGTTTTAAAAACGCGTAACGGGAAAACACAGGACGAAAAACGCGGCAAACTGATCTTTGGAACAAAACCTGATTCCAAAGTAAACGAGCACGGCATTTGGTATTCGATCAACCTGACGATGAATCGTGACGCGAGTCTTTATCTTGATACGCGCAACCTGCGCAAGTGGCTGATCGAAAATAGCAGAGACAAATCGGTTCTAAATACATTTGCATACACCGGCAGTTTCGGGGTCGCGGCCATGGCTGGAGGAGCCAGCCGCGTGGTCCAACTGGACCGCACCCGTGAATTTTTAGACCTGGGAAAAGATTCTTATGGGCTTAACGGCTTCCCGATCCATAAAACGAATTTCATTGCGGCAGATTTCTTTACACAAGTCAGCAAATTTAAGCGAATGGATGAGCTTTTTGACTGCATCTTGATCGACCCTCCCTTCTTCTCGTCTACTGCCAGGGGTAAAGTGGATCAGGAAAATGAAAGCGCCCGCCTGGTCAATAAGGTGCGTCCATTGGTAAAAGATGGAGGTCATCTTATTGCCATAAACAATGCCCTTTATGTCAGCGGGAAGGAGTACATACACACACTCGAGTCATTATGCAAGGATGGATATTTGAAAATAAAGGAATTTATCCCTGTGCCGCAGGATTTCAGCGGTTACCCGAATACCCGCACTGGAAACCACATCACCGACCCCGCGCCATTCAACCACTCCACAAAGATCGCGGTGCTTGAAGTGCGCCGTAAGGGCATTTCCCAGGCCCATATTGCGACGTAAGCAGGTATCCACAATTTGTAAACCCGGCACCCTTGATTCTCATTAAAAAACGTTGTATATTCCAAATGAGAAACAGACCCACGGCCCGTGGAAATGATCTTCATCGCTGCATCGAAAAGAATTCAAATATGCGATGGGGGATCAACACAGCCTTTGCAGGCCTGGAGGCCTAAATAAATAATAAAAAATCAAACCCTTCCAACATCGGGAATATACGAGAGCTCACTTTCTTTCTCATTGGATCACCGAGCGGGCAGTCCTTGGGTGAAATAAAAGAGCAAGACTTCATTGGTATGTGCAATGAAGGTCTGCAGTTCGTGCAAACGCATAATAAATCCCAGGGGGAACATCATCAAAAGAGCTGCCCTCAATACAACATTTACTCCGAAAAATATAGTTGCAATTGGATTGCACAGACCCATGCGAATGACATCGCTTACGGGCAAACAGGGTATGATTCCAAGCAATAGGTGCCCAGAATGACTTTCGATGGATTCCTTAATTTCCTTACGCAGGCCATCTTCCTGCTTGTGGCGGGTATTACCCTGTTGAGCTGGGTAAAACACCGCGACCAGACACGTCTCGACATTGCGCTGGTCTTCGCCTCGCTCGCGCTTGCGATCATTGCTCAGGATTCACAAGACCTGCTACCCGCCTTTGCCCCTTTGTTTTCTGCGATTTTTTTCATTGCGCTCCTGACCCAATCCTATTTTCTTCTGCGAGTCGCCCGCTATTTCCGTGCGGTCCCCAACCTTGTACAACAAGCCGCATTCATTGGCCTGCTTGTGGCTTGCGCATCGCTTGTCTTAACTGAAACTGCCCCGGTACTCGTTGTCATTCTTTTTATTGTCTATTTCACAATTATAGAGGGATATGCCAGTTATCTCCTGATCCAGGGCGCGTTGACCATCCCCGGGATCACGGGCAAACGTTTACGCCTGGCATCCATTGGTTCGGGTTTGCTGGCGCTTGTATTTTTAATAGTGTTTTTTATCCTATTAATTGCTGTGCTGGCTCAAATAACCGAACTGCCTGAAGGCATGGATGCCATCCTTACGCCCCTCATTCAAATTCTCGCTCTTTTATCGGGCTTGAGCTATTACTTCGGTTTTGCCCCACCACGATGGCTGAGACAATACTGGCAATTAAGCGAACTGCCTCATTTTATGCGGCTTAGCGGAGAGCGAAAAACCAGCGATCGCAATGCCGTCTTCGATGAATTATCGCTGGCTGCGCTGCGCACCGTGGGCGGTGAAGCAGCGGTCATCGCACATTGCGACGCGGATGGACAGAATTTGAATATTGAAATCGATGGCGCGCCATCTTTGCAAATCAAGAATCTCGAGGCGGGGTCAGGCCCTATCAGTGAGGCCTGGCGTTCGCACCAGGCAGATGTGATCCGCCTTCCCGCTGAAATTCCACAGGGTCTAAATCGCTGGGCAGAACAGCTTGAGGCAAAAGCGCTGTTCATTGTTCCGATCATCAGCCCCATGCGAGCATGGGGATTGCTGGTTGTGGCGTTGCGCTACGCACCTTTGTTCACCCAGGATGACCTCGGAATGCTGGTGTTGCTTGCTGAGCGAAGCGTTATTCCGCTCGATTATTCAGTATTGGTCGAGGATGCATTACACGCCAGCGAAGAACGTTATGACCACTTGCTGGATAACATGTTGGAAGGCGCACAGATCATTGGGTTTGATTGGCGTTATATGTATGTAAACACCGCCAGCACAAAACCGGGCCATGAAATCAAGGAAAAATTACTCGGCCACACCATGATGGAAGTGTATCCCGGGATCGAGAATACAGAGTTGTTTTCGGTCCTGCAACGTTGCATGAATGAACGCGTTTCGCATCACCTCGAGAATGAATTTACATATCCCGACGGCTCCCACGGTTGGTTTGAATTAAGCATTCAACCTGTAGAGGCGGGAATCTTCATTCTTTCCGTGGATATTACAGAACGCAACCGTGCCCGTGAAATCCTGCGTGAGTCGGAACAGCGTTTCCGTGCCCTGATCGAAAACAGCCGCGACGCGATCGCATTGTACGGCGCGGATGGAACCATTCTATATGGCAGTCCATCAACCACGCAAATTTTAGGCTACAAATTGGACGAATTCACAGGCCGAAATGCGTTTGAACTGATCCATCCAGAAGACCAACCCCATGTAACTGAACGCCTGACAATGTCGATGCAACAACCCAGGACGCACGTCAGTGTAAATGCGCGTGTCCTTCATAAAAACGGAGAATGGCGCTGGCTGGAAGGGATCTTTACGAACCTGCTGGATGAGCCGGGCGTGCAGGCCGTCGTTAATAATTACCGTGATATTACAGAAAGCGGGCAAGCCGAAGAAAAGATCGCCTACCAGGCCAACCTTCTGGAAAACGTCAATGATGCAGTGATCGGCTCCGACGCGAATTCCCTGGTGAGATTCTGGAACCATGGTGCAGAAAGAATGTTTGGCTGGAAGGCCGAAGAAGCAATAGGGCAATCCGCACGTGAGATCCTTCGGTCGGAGATGCTTAACATCGATCGGGAGACAGCACTTAAAATTCTGGCGGAAACCGGGCGCTGGAAAGGCGAGGCCGCGCAATACCGCAAAGATGGATCGCGGGTGATCAGTGAAGTCAGTTCAATCACATTGAAGGACGCCAATGGCCGGATTAGCGGGTATGTAAGCGTCAGCCGGGACATCAGCGAACGCAAGCAGGCAGAAGAGGAGCTGCAAAAGGCATACGATGGACTGGAGCTTCAGGTTCAGGAGCGGACAGCAGCGCTGTCACAGGCCAATGCGCTGCTTCAAACAATGATGGATAATATGCCGGACCATATCTATTTTAAAGATGTGAGCAGCCGGTTTATAAAAAATAGCAGATCGCAGGCAAGAATGATGGGAGTCAACGATGCGGCTGAGGTGGTTGGCAAGACGGATTTCGACTTTTTTCCGCAAGCTCATGCCCAACGGGCATACGACGAGGAACAGAGATTAATAAAATCCGGCGATTCTCTGGTGGACATCGAAGAGCGGGTTGTCTGGCCGGATGGTCGGGTGACCTGGGTTTCCACCACGAAATTACCCCTGCGCGATATAAATGACGGGGTCATTGGTACGTTTGGTATTTCGAGGGATATCACCGAACGCAAGCAGGCTGAGGAGGAATTGCAAAGATCCAACATGCAACTGGATGCGGCCAATAAAGAATTGGAAGCATTCTCGTATTCGGTCTCACACGACCTGCGTGCGCCCTTACGCACGATAGACGGGTTCAGTCAGGCAGTGATGGAGGATTATGGCGAGGTATTACCAGAGCAGGGACGCAGCGATCTGGCACGCGTGCGCAAAGCTGCGCAATATATGGCCCAATTAATTGACGATCTATTGAATCTATCGCGGGTTACGCGAGCGCCGATGAAATCAGACACGGTAAACCTGAGCAAACTCGCGCAGGGCATCATCGCAGAACTTCAACGCACTCACTCCGGGCGCCGCGTGAAATTTACAAGTGTGCCAAACCTGAATGTGCGCGGTGATCCGCATCTTCTGCAGGTCGTTTTGGAAAACCTGTTAAATAATGCCTGGAAATTCAGTTCAAAGCGGGAGCGGGCAGAGATCGAACTGGGGTCGAAGCGTGAAAATAAGGAAACGATTTTTTTCATCCGCGATAACGGCGCGGGCTTCGACATGGCTTATACAGGTAAGCTATTTGGGGCCTTTCAGCGCCTTCATGCCATGACCGATTTCCCGGGAACCGGCGTTGGGCTTGCAACCGTGCAACGCATCATTCACCGCCATGGCGGGCGTATCTGGGCCGAGGCAGAACTGGATCACGGTGCAACATTCTTCTTTACCGTGCCTGTCCTGGAAAGCGCGAAATCCAAGGATGCATCGAAAGATAAGGGATCCATCATCGAACGGGCGAAGGAAATCATATGAACGCGAGGCCAAAATGAACATTCAATCCACCTTATTATTCAGCACACTCTTCGCGGTGATCGCCGCCGGCACCTATGCTTATATCGGCTGGTGGTTAAGCAAACGTATGGTTGCTTCTCCCGAGGCGCGGCTGGCGTGGCAGGCATTCACGATATGGTGGTTTGCGCTTGCCGTCACGACGCTCCTTCGCGGCCTGCAAAATCTGCTGGGCGCGTTTGGTCTGACGGATCTCCCGCTGTTCATTACTGCGAGTTACATTAGTTTATTGGTGACCTGCATTGCCTTATGGGGGCTGGTGTATTACCTGATCTACCTGTTTACGGGGAACAGCCGATCGCTCGCACCACTGACCATTTTCTATATGAGCTATTACGTCCTGCTTGTTTACTACATTACCGCCAGTATTCCAAACAATGTGGAGATCAGTCGCTGGAACACAGCACTCACTTATCGTAATTCCCTGACCGGGCCATTCTTTGTGATTGTGGTCGTTCTACTTCTGTTGCCGCAGATTATCGGCGGCCTGGCGTATTTTACGCTCTATTTCAAGGTGTCTGATGTCACACAGAAATATCGTGTGCTGCTGGTATCCTGGAGCATCATTGTGTGGTTTTTAAGCCCTGTGATCGCGCTGGTGGGAGGTTTGTCACAGCAGGATTGGTGGCAACTAGCGAGTCGATTCATAGGGCTGGCTGCCGCGTTGACGATTTTGATGGCATATCTGCCACCGCGCTGGGTAAAACAGCGATTTGGCATTGTATCCCTCAGCGATGAAAAACAGCACGCATGAAAACATCCACATGGGAGTGTATTGTTCACTTCAGGCAGGCACCGGTTTTAATTTTACTTTGCAATGAAAGGACATAACGATGGAGGATAAAATGATACTTCTCGTTGAGGATAACCCGGATGACGAAGCGCTGACGGTCCGCGCCCTGCAAAAGAACAACATCAGCAACCACTTTGTTGTTGTACGGGACGGAGCGGAAGCAATGGACTTCCTGTTCTGTACTGGGGCTTATGCCGACCGCGATCCACGCGAATCGCCCCAACTGATCCTGCTGGATCTGAAACTTCCCAAATTGGACGGCCTGGAGGTATTGAAACGCATCCGCGCGGACGAACGTACCAGCCTGCTCCCTGTTGTGATCCTTACTTCCTCAAAAGAGGAGCAGGATCTATTGCAAAGTTATAAACTTGGAGCCAATTCCTACGTCCGCAAACCGGTTGATTTTAGCCAGTTTTTAGAGGCGGTGCGCCAGCTTGGGCTGTACTGGCTGGTCATAAACGAGGCGCCCCCAAAATAAAAGGATATGGCAGCCAAACGCTTACGCCTCCTGTTGGTCGAAGACTCTGAAGACGATGCCCAGCTGCTTTTGCGCGAACTCCAGCGCGGAGGCTATGAGGTGGAGTCGATGCGCGTCGAAACACAGGCTGCCATGCAAGCCGCGCTTGACAGCCAAACCTGGGACGTGGTGATTTCCGACTATTCCATGCCTCAATTCAGCGCCCCACAGGCACTGGATACCATGCAAGCTAGTAACGTAGACCTGCCATTTATTATCGTATCGGGAACGATCGGGGAAGATACTGCCGTGGCTGCCTTAAAAGCAGGTGCCCATGATTTCCTGATCAAAAACAGTCTGGCTCGCCTGATCCCGGCGATTGAGCGTGAATTAAAAGATGCAGAAACGCGGCGTGAACGTCAACGCGCCGAGGAAGTCCTGCGTCAAAGTGAAGATCGTTTCCGCAGTCTGTTTGAAAATACGCCAGTCTCCATTTGGGAGGAGGATTTCTCGGCTGTGAAAGCCCATCTTGACGGCTTGAAGGATCAAGGGATCTCGGATTTAGATGCCTACCTCACGGATCATCCGGAAGTGATTTCGAAATGCCTGGGCTTGGTAAAAATCATCGATGTCAATCAAATGGCTTTGAACTTGTTTGGGGCAAAAAGCAAGGCGGAATTACTTGATAGTCTGGAAAAGACCGCTTCCCCGGAGACTTTCAATACATTCAAGCAGGAATTGATCGCGATTGCGGATCATAAACACAAATTGGAAATGGACGTAACCATCAATACGCTGACCGGAAAAAGGCGGGAAACCACTTTGAACTGGGCCGTTGTGCCTGGCCATGAGGAATCGTACTCCAGGGTATTAATATCCTTTGTCGATATTACAGAGCTCAAACAGCACGAACGTGAACTGGCGGCGATCGTATCGGTCAGTGAGGCGCTGCGTACTGTAAAAACACTGAGCGAAATGTTGCGCCGTTTGTTGAAGGAAACGATCGATACCCTGGATGCAGAGTCAGGCAGCATCTGGCTGTATGACCCCTCCACTGACCTGATCACATTGGCAGGCCATCAAGGCTGGGGCAGTGAACAGCTGGGCCCTCTTAAACGCGGGCAGCAAATTCCCGGCCTGGTAGTACAGAGAGGCAAGGCGATCGTTTCAAGGGAATTTCACTCCGATCCAAATATAGAGGAAGAAAATCGCAAGGTCATTCCGCCCGGCATCGGCGGAGCCTGCGTGCCTCTGCATGTTGCCGATACCGTGGTTGGCTCAATGTTCATCAACGTTCGCCTGCCGCGCGAATTAACAGCAGATGAGGCACGCGTATTGAATGCACTGGCAGAGATCGGCGGCAGTGCCATTCACCGCATGCGCCTGCTCGAAAAAAGCATAAAACAAGTGGACCGCTTAAGCAGCCTGCGAACCATAGACCTCGCCATAAGCGGAAGCTTTGATTTGCGGCTCTCGCTGAACACGGTGCTTGAGCAAATGCTTTCGCAATTGGCGGTGGACGCGGCTGCAGTGCTCCTGATCCGGCCGGGTATGAACCGGCTTGAATTCATCGTTGGGCAGGGCTTCCGAACACGGACGATCGCATCCACGAGTCTGCGCCTCGGTGAAGGGTATGCCGGGCAGGCTGCCCTCGAGAAAAAGATCGTCCATATTAAAGACCTGACCGCCGCCACCGGTAACCTCATGCACCAGGGCTTCCTGGCAGATGAAGAATTCATCTCTTATTTTGCAGTGCCTCTGATCGCAAAAGGCGAGGTCAAAGGCGTTCTGGAGATCTTCAATCGCTCGCCGCTTCATGTAGACATGGATTGGCTGGACTTTCTCGATTCGCTCAGCTGGCAGACTGCGCTCGCGGTTGACAATGCATTTCTCTTTGAAAGGATCCAGCGTTCAAACTTCGAACTGGAAATGGCTTACGATGCAACAATCGAGGGCTGGTCAAAAGCGCTCGACCTGCGCGACAAGGAGACCGAGGGCCATACCCTACGCGTTACAGAGATGACCATGAAACTCGCGCGGGCCATGGGTTTCCCGGATCTGGAGCTTGTGCATATCAAACGCGGTGCTTTATTGCACGATATCGGCAAGATGGGCGTACCCGATAATATTCTATTAAAGCCGGATCAGTTGAGCGCCGATGAATGGAAGACCATGAAACAGCATCCGCAGCTTGCTTGCGACATGTTGCAGCCGATCACCTATTTGAAAAGCTCGCTTGATATCCCCTACTGTCATCATGAGAAATGGGACGGCAGCGGTTACCCGCGCGGGCTTTCAGAAACACAAATTCCGCTCCAGGCGCGCGTGTTCGCGATCGTCGATGTTTGGGATGCACTCACCAGTGACCGCCCCTATCGTAAAAAATGGACCAAAGACAAAGCGCTGAAGCACATCCGTGAACAGAGCGGCAAACACTTCGACCCGGATGTGGTCGAGGCGTTCCTGCGAGAGATCGTCAAGGAGTCAGGGTCAGAATAAACTTCCCTGCTCGAACGTAGTCGATTCAACGTCGTCCCACGGCAAAGGCGGAATCGCTACTTCCCCGGCCACACGATGAAAAAGTTCCCTGCACAACAAGGGCGCGACCATATTACCGGGCGAATGACAGAACATATAAACATCCGCACCATCGCGCAATTGGGACACAAAATAATCGCCCCATTCATTCAATAATGGATCATTAGGCTTCAATTCTGGATGCCCGATATAGCGGACGAAAACAAAATCTGACGTGCGCTTCGGGACCACGGGGACATCTGGTTTGCGCTCGCGCGCCTCGAGTAAACTTTCATACGTGGATCCGGCCAGTCTCGCATCCCCGGCCAGATCGCGGATCGGACGCGTGTCGATTGTCACGCGCGCCATGTCCCGTTCGGAGAGCAATTGATCCAGGGCTTCATCAAGCGGCGGATCGAACCAATCCGGGTGGCGCACCTCCACTGCCAGGCGCACGTCACGCGGCCAATTGTCGAGAAATGCCCGTAGATCGCCGAACAGCTTCGAGGAATAGCGAGGCGGGAGCTGCAGGAACATTGGGCCGAGCCTGATCCCCAGCTGCTTCATTACATCCACGAATCCATGCGCCCTCTCCACATAATCCATCAACTTCCCCTCGTGGCTGATCGCCTTGGGGACCTTGGGACAGAAGCGAAACGTCTCGGGCGTTTGCGCGACCCAGCTTTCAATGGTCTTCTGCGCAGGGACGGCGTAAAAGGTGGTATTGCCTTCGATCGTCGTCAGCCGACGCGCATACTCATGAAGGAATTCCGATGGTTTGGTTCCTTTGGGGTAAAAGTTACCAACCCAGCCTTTAAACGACCAGATGGGACAGCCGAGATATAGAATCGACATAATTCATTATATGATATTTCATTGAAAATGATTAGAAACATATAAGTTTTTCGCTATTTCAAAAAGCGGGAAGGAAAATTAACGCATTATTAAAAGCCAATCGAGGTATCAAATGCTTTGGAGCATGGCTTTTGAATTTTAATCTTACCCTTTGCAGGCAGGTTGTTGCTTTCCATTTTGTAAACAGTTCTAATGAAACTGTTAACAAGAAAGGCGACTTAACACAGTAATATAGAGCGCACTTGATGCACTCGGTGTCGAGTCTTTATCAACATAAAGGAAACATGAAACAATCTGTAAACCAAATTTTAGATTTCTTCAAAAACCACAAGTACGGCAGGGTAAGCCTGCTGCTCTTGCTTGTTGGATTGGCCGTCTTTAGTACAATGCTCATTCGCTCGATGATGGAGGAGAAACCAGTTGCCTTGAGCGAGGTGGCTGCCGCCATTTCGGCCGGGCAAGTGGTAAGAATCGAGGAACTTCAGGGTAGTGATACCGTGGTCATCTACTATAAAGATGAGTCACAGGACACAACGCGGCAGGACCAGGCAACATCCTTCCTCGAACAAATGCAGTTTCTTGGTGTAAGCAGAAGCCAGATATCGAAGTTGGAATACGAGATCGTGAAGTCAAAGATGGCTACCAGCGATAAAGTCATCAGCACCGTGATAAGTCTGGCAATGCTCGGCATGATGGGCTTTGCCCTGACGCGCATGTCCGGTGGGATGATCGGCCGTAAAAAGTATGTGGAAGGCACAATTCCGAATATCACCTTCAAGGATGTGGCCGGCATGGACGAAAATCGTGAGGAATTGGTGGATATCGTCGCCTTCCTGAAGGATAATCAGCTTTACGAGCGCATGGGCGCGCGCATGCCGCACGGTGTGCTTTTGGCAGGCGACCCCGGTACAGGCAAAACTTTGCTGGCCAAGGCAATTGCCGGCGAGGCAGGCGTGCCCTTCTTCAGCACCTCCGGTTCTGAATTTGTGGAGGTCTTTGTGGGTGTGGGTG
>CAZJYB010000023.1:0-35048 GCA_964549865.1 uncultured Anaerolineaceae bacterium | reverse complement strand
GTTCAAAGAAGCAGGGAAACACCTTGAAGCACAACGTCTTGAGCAACGCTGCCGCTATGACCTGGAAATGCTTCGAGAGGTGGGTTATTGCTCCGGTATCGAAAACTATTCGCGTCACTTTGACCGCCGCGCGGCGGGTACGCATCCATGGACGATGATCGATTTCCTGCCCAATGACTATTTGCTGGTGCTGGATGAAAGCCATATGACTGTGCCCCAGATCCGCGGCATGTATAACGGAGACCGTGCTCGCAAGGAAACACTGGTGGAATTCGGCTTCCGCCTCCCGAGTGCAATGGATAATCGACCGCTCAAGTTCGATGAATTTGAAGACGTGATGGGAAATACCATTTATACATCTGCCACACCCGGGCCGTATGAACTTGAACACGCTGAACAGGTTGTGGAACAAATCATCCGTCCCACCGGGCTGGTGGACCCGCAAGTGGAGGTACGGCCCACCAAAGGGCAGGTGGATGACCTGGTCGGAGAGATCAAGCAGAGGGTGGAAAGAGGCGATCGCGTTCTCGTTACCACGCTCACGAAGCGCATGTCTGAAGACCTGACTGACTATTTGAAAGAGCTGGGTATTAAAGTTCAGTATTTGCATTCAGAAGTGGAGACGCTGGAGCGGATCGGTATTTTGCGAGACCTGCGTATGGGCGTGTTCGATGTGCTTGTGGGTATTAATCTATTGCGTGAAGGATTGGACCTGCCCGAAGTGTCTTTGGTTGCAATTCTCGATGCCGACAAGGAAGGGTTTCTGCGTTCGGGCACCGCGCTGATCCAAACGATCGGACGGGCGGCTCGCCATGCCAATGGGCGCGTGATCATGTATGCAGACCGCATGACCGATTCGATGAAACGCGCGATCGATGAGACAAACCGCCGTCGCGCCAAGCAGGTGCAATACAACGAAGAGAATGGCATTGTTCCGATCAGCATCACAAAGGCGATCCATGATTTGACCGAAGAATTGACCGCCAAATCGGTGGGGGAGGCGAAAGGCGAGTATAAAGTGAAGGGCGATATCCCGCGCAATGAATTGAGGCAGATCGTCCACGAAATGGAAAAGCAAATGAAGGACGCCGCCAAGAATTTGGAATTCGAGAAAGCTGCAGCCTTGCGCGACGAATTGTATGAATTAAAGAATTTGCTGGCCTCAGATGAAAGTTTGAAGCCGTGGGAGCGGATCAAGCTGCTGACGGGCGAAGAAGATTAGATGCAAAAACGGCCACCGCGCAGGTGGTCGCTTTTATATCTTCGCATGTTTGTGATCGTGGTGATGTTCTTTTACATCGCAGTAGAGAATATCCGAATGATGACCTTTGCACTCCAACTGGAGAGTGGCATGTTGAATGTGATACTTATGCGACAGGACCTCGTTGATCTCCTGTTGAATGGGCAGGCCGGCACTGATCGAAATATCGTCTGTAACGATATGTGCCGATAACATCCTCAAATTTTCGTTGATGCTCCACACGTGCAGATCATGGACGCCGAGCACACCCTGGATTTGAAGCAGGTCGTCCAGCATGTTTTTTATGTCCACGTTTTCAGGTGTGCTTTCAAGCAGGATATGGATGGTTTGTCTCAGGATACCCCACGCATTCCACAGGATCAGTGCGCCGATCAGGATGCTTGCAAGCGGATCCAGCCAGTTCCAGTTCGTGAAATAGATGATCACACCGGCTGTGAATGCGCCGAGTGTGGATAGTACATCTCCCATTAAGTGCAGGAAGGTGCTCCTGAGATTCAGGTCGTGTTCGCTTCCTTTTTTGATCAGCAGGGCCGTTCCGAGGTTGATGATGAACGCAATGATTCCCACGCCCATCAAAATTGATGCGTTGACTTCAGATGGGGCAATCAGCCGGCGATATGCCTCATAGAAAATTCCAAGCGATATCAATACCAGGGTCGTTGAATTGACCAGTGCGACCAGGATCCCGGCCCGATGATAGCCGAAGGTCTTGCCTGCATGCGCCGGCTGCGATGCCAGCCCCAATGCATACCAACTTAAGCCCAATGCAATTACATCGGTAAAGTTATGGGCTGCATCCGTAAGCAGAGCGAGGCTGTTTCCCCAAAGACCGGCAATGATCTCGACGAAAACGAATACGACTGTTAAGCCAAGCGAGAGCGCAATGCGCCTGGTCGTTTGCGCAGTGAGATCGCCGAGGTGAGAATGGGATTGTGTATGAGTATGCATGTGGATCGTTTAGATCCAACGACGGACCTGGCTTTGATAAGTCAGATACGATTTGCCGTGCGTACGCGTGAGAAACTCCTCTTCCAGCCTCACCTGGATCTGGATCAGGATTTCGCCTGTCAACAAGATCGCAAACGTGACCGCGTTTGGCAGAACAAGAAGTAGACCCAGCAACATCACCCGCATTCCCAGAAAGATCGGGTTACGTGATTTGGTAAATAGTCCGTTCCGCACGAGTTCGGTTTTGACATCTTCGTCGATCCCAATGCGCCAGGATCTTTGCATTTGTGACTGTGCGATCACAACCCAAGCGAGAGCAAGTGCCAGTAGTATCTGACCGATCCAAAAGATAACGGAATGTGAGAAAAGAGGAATTGGCAGGAGCTGTTGATAAATGGTGGGTGAGAACGCGAAAATCACGACCACCAGTGCACAGGCAAATAATGTAAAACGAAAGTATCTGCCAATATAGTTATATGCCGAGTCGGAATTGCCAAGTTTATAAGGATTCACGCCTGTTGACTTCCAGACGCGATAGGTGGGGAGGGCAAAAGCCAGCCCAAAAACGAGAATAAAGTAAATAACCAGGAAGTATTTCGAGAACGTTTCCATATGTAATTATCCGTGTTCAACGTGATCGAGACCCATGTGGAAAAGTTTGGCCACGTGATCGTCGTCGAGGCGATAAAAGACCTGCCGGCCCTGTTTGCGGGCGCGCACGAGGCGCATTTGGCGCAGTCCGCGCAGTTGATGTGAGACGGCCGATTCGGTCATCTTTAGTTTGGCTGCCAGCTCGCTGACGCTCATTTCCTTGTCCAGCAGGGCTGCGATGATACGAATACGATTCGTATCGCTGAGCGAGCTGAACAAGTCTGCGAGCTGGCTGGCCTTGAGTTCGGTAAGGGACATATTTATACTGGATATATGAACAACTATTCATATATTATTCCAAAAAATATATCCCGTCAAGCTCAAACTGATCCTAATTGTTCAATGCGCCGGCGTTGATCCAGTCGATCAGGGTCTGGATCTGGGCAGATGTAAGTTTGGGGCCGCGTTTTGGCATTTCACCCTCAACCACTTTTTCGATCAGCAAACTGTCGTTTGCGTCGCCTGGGACGATGACCGGTCCATTTTGTGAGCCTGCCATCAATGTTTCGTAGATGCCCATATCCAGACCTTCACTGGGATAATCGCCCATGTGACATTTTCCGCAGCGGATCTCAAGAATGGGCTGCACATCTTTTGAATAGCTAATATCTGTGCGCGAAGGGGAATACACATCTGAGGCTGCGTTTGTTGGGCTGCTTTGCAAAATTGCGTATACTGACACAAGGAATATGGTTGTTAATATTGGTATTAACTGTCTCTTCATTTTTACTGCTCCGTCTGTGCCTTGGCAGATTTTCCGCCATTTGGCTAAATTTATATTTAGTCTAGCCTAAATATGTTAGACGAAAAATGAAACCCTGTCAAGGGTATAGCTCTTGATATTAAAGGTGCGATTCTAAGTTCCCTTATTAGAATATTTTTGGCAGATAGCGGCCCGTATGTTTCATATATTCGCGGTATTCGTCGCCAAATTTTTCGATCAGGTTGGCCTCTTCTTTGGGTGTACGGATCGCCATTCCAATGAATGCCAACACACCCAGTGCGGCAATAAACCAGTTATCAGCCATCATTCCGAAGGAGATGAATATGGTTGACCCAACCGTGTAGAGGGGATGTCGCACCCAGCGATAAGGACCGCTTGTGACCAACAAATGCTGCTTGCGCGTCGCGCTTGTAGGCGAGATGCCGCTCCCAATACTGCTAAACAGCCAGTAGACCAAGCCCGCACATACAATGCCAACTCCAACGCCGAGCCAGCGCACCCATTCCGGCAGGCCAAGTTTGGACCATGCCATCCAGGAGGGATTGAGCAGGTATATAAGCGGGCTAGACCACAAAATGAGTCCTCCAAGCTTGATGGCAGTCATCATTGCGGAACCATCCACTTTGCGGGAGATCTTTTCTCCGCTGTCCCGGTCTGCTTTGCGGCGATGGTAGCTGGAAATGCCAATACAGGTAAATAGGATGAGGGCGGCTGATATACGGAAAACGTTTTCGTTCATGTTTTTCTTCTTTCTTTATATTTTTTGAATTATGGTTCGAGGCAGGAGTCGCCCTGTCGTTTTTATGTATTCAAGATATTGATCCCCGAAATATTCAAGCATCAGGGATTCTTCAAATTTAATGCGTGAAGTGATTTCAAGAATTGTCATGCCGAGCCAGGAAAATCCGATTACCCAGTTGGATGAGATTAACAAGGTTGCACCAAGGATCAAGAGGAATGCGGTATAGATCGGGTGGCGGATCCATCGATATGGGCCAGTGGTGATGAGTGTTTGTTCTTTTATCATGCGAGGCATATCGCTCCAGCTTTTGCCAAGTGTGTTTTGTGACCATTGCAGAAGGATGAAGCCCAATATCGCGATGCCAACGCCGGCCCACCGTAGCCCAAAAGGAAGTGAAAGGGAAGCCCGTGCGAGCCACGCCGGATTTATGACATAAACGATCATGGCGATAAACCCTGCCAGCCCAAGCAGGCCCGCGAATTTCGACACAAGGCCCTCTTCGCGCTTTTTCAATGTGACATTATCCGGCTGGGTGCGGTTTTTGGCGTAATACCCGCGATGAAGTACAAAGCTGACGATCAGGATCGGCAGGAGTATTCTAAAGATGGTTTCTGTTTGCATATTGTTTTTCTTTCGCTACCGTACATCCGTCATTGCGAGGGTGCTCTTGCCCGAAGCAATCCCCCTCACTGACATGGAGATTGCTTCGCCGCCAAAATACAAGAGCGGCGGCTCGCAATGACGAAATAAAGCCAACTTATTGCTTTTCAATAAAAACCTGATTTGTAATGGCCTTGCCAAGCACGACTGTTGATTTTCGACCTGCGACATGTAATGTAATGTTGCCGTCAAATTCGGAGTAATTCTTTACGGTAACCTTAACCTCGGGAATGATCCCGATCTCGTGGAGGTGGCGAAGCAAGGCCGGGTCGTCGTCTGCTACCCGTTTGACGGTGGCAGTTTCATCGGTCCGTAACGAGGCGAGAGGCTGCGATTCGTCTGAGGGCATGGTTAAGTCCGCAGTGGGGATCAATTCGCCGTGAGGGTCGCGAGTCGGATGTCCCAATGCCTCAGCCATGCGCGCTTCGAAATCCTCCGAGATCACATGCTCGAGTTTATCTGCCTCGTGATGGACTTCGTCCCACGAATAGCCAAGTGTGGTCACAAGAAACGATTCGAGCAGGCGATGGTGGCGAATCACTTCAAGTGCAGCCTTCTCACCGTTCTTTGTGAGCGTAACGCCCTGATGCTTTTTGTAAACGACAAGCGGCGGTTTGGAATTCGCGAGTCTTTGCAACATGCCGGTCACCGAGGCGGGCGCAATATTGAGACGCGCTGCCAGATCGTTTGTGCTGGCAGAGCCGCCGTTCTCGTTGAGTTCGTAGATATGTTTGAGATAATCCTGGATGGATTGGGTAAGAAGTTCAGCCATTCGACTCCTATTTGATGAGCAGACCTGTAACCCATAGCAACAACATGCCTGTCAATACACCGCTGAAAACGGTGCCCGGCATGAGTTGTTTGGATGTTTCTTTTTGAATCAATTTTGAGATCTCATAGACTACCTGAAAGATGGCGCCCGCACCAATGGAGAGGAAGAGGACGGCCAGTGTGGGGGAGGGGGCGTATCCGCCGATCCATGCGCCGATGATCGCTGGCGCGCCGCCTATCAGCCCCATCAAAGCGAGGGAGCGCAGGCTTGGCCGATCGCGCAAGACAGGTGCAATAATGCCGAGGCCTTCTGTAATATTTTGGATGATGAAGCCAACGACAAGGAACGTGCCCAGGGAGATCTCGCCGATATTATATGCGGCACCAATGGCGAGACCTTCACCAAGATTGTGAATGCCGATGCCTAGGGCGATCGTGAACGCAAGCGACAGACGCTTCGCGGCTTCGTCCCGGCCTGTCTCTGCCTGCCGTTTGGAGATCATATCCAGGATGAGGAACGTGGAGACGATGCCAATTCCGATCAAACCGATGCCCTGGAACACTCCCGGTACTTCAGCTGCCTGCTCAAAGGCTTCCGCGATCGTATCGAATCCCAGGAATAGTAACAAGCCCGCGGTGAGGGCCATCAAGAAGAGCATCCAACGTCTGCCAAGGTCGCGTAATGCCGGCAGCCAGAAAATGCCCAGAAAGATCGGGATCACACCCACATAAAGCCCGATGAGGGTGAAGCCAAGGAACGTTTTGCTATCCGGTTGAGGCGTGACAAACGCAACGGGGATCTCAACGTCAAACGGGACCGCGTTGCTGGTAAAAATATGAACAGCATATGCCTCGCCTTCTGTCCAGGCGTATTTCACTTCGATAAAGGCCTTGCCCAAACGCGGAATTGTGGGGTCCGGCGTAACTTCAAACGGCATGATCGCGTCGTTGATAATGACTTGTGCAATCGTCAGCTCTTGCGGCCCGGTATTGCGGACTTGCAGTTCAATGTGATCGCGTTCGAGACGATATCGTTCGATCGTCAGTTCTTCGATGGGAACTGGAGATTCGAGGTCCAGTCCGCCGCCCGTGTTAAGGAAGAGGGCAATTACCCCGGCGAGCAGGACAATCGGGAGCAGGAGCAGCCCGAATGTCTTAAGTGTGAAGCGGTTCGTTGTCGTGGGGGGAGCTTTTTTTGTCATGAGGGCCTCTATGGTAAGACTTCAAACATGCCGTTCCAGCCAAGCTCGGCAAATTCGGTGACATGAGCATGGAACATGTACATGCCGGGAAATTTATAACTGAATTCGAGGATGCCGCGCTGGGCCTGTCCCAGAAGTAGGGTGTCTGTAAATTCAGCAGGCGTCAGGCTGGTGCCAGTGGGATAGTAATGGAAAAAATTCGCATGCAGGTGAAAGGAATTTACGAAGTCGAATTCGAGGATGTTTACTAGATAGATGCGCACGGTTTCACCAACGCGTATCTGGATCGGATGATTTTGGTAATAAAATGGAATGCCATTTACTGCATAGAAGTCATTTCCATCGTCGAAATCGATATCAATCCCGCTCATCACCATGACCATTTCATGCTTTACGTATGGACGGCGTTCTTTCGGGTCAACAATGAATGCGCCGTATAGTCCTTTTGCGATGTGGCGTGCCAATGGAAAGACGTGACAGTGATAAAGATGCAAGCCAAATGGTTCGGCGTCAAACTCGTAAAAAAATTCTTCGCCCGGTTGAACCATACCGCCCGGCCCGGTGCCGGGTACACCGTCCATCTCTCCGGGGTGGAACCCGTGAAAGTGCATCGAGTGCGGATGTGTGCTTCCATTCACCATGCGTATGCGGATGCGATCTCCCTCTGTGGCTCTAATGGTGGGCCCGGGGATGCGCCCGTTGTAGGTCCACGCGGGGAATTCAATTCCCGGTACGATTTCGATGTTTTTGTTAATCACAACAATTTCATATTCGCGCAGGGTTTGCCCGTTTGGTAGTGTGGATACCTTTCCGTAATCGAAGTCCGTCAGGATGTCCATTGGGTTGAACCCGTTCTTTTCATGATCTACATCCCCTGTGCCGGGCAGATCCCCGTGATCCATCGGTGGGGGAGTTTGTATCCTATGGCCGGTATGATCATCGGCTTGTGGCAGGGTATTTTTGCTTAGGGCTGCTGCGCCTGTAGCGGTGAGCAATCCAAGCCCGCCGAGCTTGAAAAAATCCCTTCTTGAAAGTTTGGATGGCATATGTTTCTCCTCTGAATATGTATGAAGTTATGAGATGTTCCAAAGTGTGATCGTCGTGCACAGAAAGAACAAGAAATAGGCAATGTTAAACCCTGCACCTTCCAGTGAATCAGCGATGAATTTTGGCAGGATGCGTTTGACGACCAGCCAGGCGATGGTCAGGGTAACGGGATTGACTGCCGCCATCCAGCTGGGAAAATGAGTGTCACCACGAGCAACCAAAACCGAGAATAAAATGGATGCGACGATGACGATGATCAGAACAGGCGCGTAGCTGATGATCAATACTTTGCGATGACGGGCGATCATGTCCGCGATGATGATCTGTGAGGGCTCATCCACCTTGTTCAGTGCCTGAATGTATTCGCCCATGAAATAAAATGTTCCGTGCACGAACGCGCCGATGACGGAAGCGATCCCAAACAAAAGAACCGTTGTAAGTACAAGAGCTTCATTTGCGCCTGCCAATCCCTGATAAATTTGCCAAAACCCAGGTAATACAAGCGGCGTGGCAAAGACTCCGAGCAATGCGCCCCAGATCATGCGGTTTGGAGACAGTACGACCATCTTTTCTGCATCAGAAAGTAATTTCGCATAGGGCTTGAGTTTGGGGTAATCATCCAGGCTGGCTTTGCTGGCAAGCAAAAGAACATCACCGATGGCGTACAGGATCGCGCCAAGGATCGCGAGCATGCCTGTAATGCGGAGGGGGAGAATGAGTTGTTCCATGGTTATCTGATTTGCATAAACTAAAATTTAGTCTAACCTAAATTCTATTTTAATTCAAGGTCTCTTTTTGTCAAGGGGGCGGGCTGTGTCCAGCCGGGTTGATACGTTGTCGAAAAGGTGATCAGCCGCAGGACGGATGTGGCTGGAGAAACAAATATTCGATTGACAGTACAAAGTCTCTCTGATACGCTTTATTTATATACTTCTTGTATTCGATGATGTGATGAGAGTTGAGCAATGAAAAATCTACTTTCCCTTGTTTCCAAATGGTCGTATGCACAGCCGGAGACGGACTATTTTCGTTCGGAAGCCTTTCTGGCTACGGCAGGGTCGGTGGCGTTCGTTGCCTGGATATGGGTCGGCCAAAGTGTGGCCTCCGCACAAATCCAGGCCACATACGGCCTGGCCTTGATAGGTTTAATTGGAGCTGCGGGTTGGGGGATTTTTCGCCTATATCGCACCCGCTACTTGCGCGCGGTGAGTATCTTTCTGGTCATGCAAATATTGTTAATTGCAATCATGATGAGCCTTTTGCACGATCTGACTTTGGGATATTTGTTCCTGTTCACGATCGTGATGGCTGGATCGCTGATCAGTGGTGTCGGTTCTTTTGGAACGGCCAGCGCGGCGGCCATCATCGAATGGGCGCTGGTCTATCTTGCATCACCGGACTTGAAATCTGCGGAACTTCTGCCTGTGCTTATTCTGTTACAGTATCTGGCTGCGCTGGTTACCGGTCAGGTGGCATACGGCTTATACGCTGCTTTGAAAGCCAGTGAAGTTTCTGCGCAGGAGGCCCACAAACATGCGGAAGAAGCCCGCGAACACCGCGCAGAACTACATCGCACGCTCAAATCGCTCGACATCACATATGCGAAGTTGCAAAAGATAAATGCCGAGTTACTCCAGGCTCGTGAAACAGCCGATGCGGCCCTGAAGTTCAAAAAAGAGTTTACCGCCCAGACCAGTCATGAACTGCGCACGCCGCTCAACCTGATCATTGGGTTCAGCCAAACGATGGCCTTTTCACAAAATTCTTACGGGGTAAAACTGCCGCCCGCTTATTTGCGTGACGTAACCGAAATCCATCGCAACAGCCAGCACTTGTTGTCCTTGATCGATGACATCCTCGATCTTTCCAAGCTGGAGAGCGGCCGTATCGGATTGCACTTCAATTTAGTTAATATCAAGGATGTACTGTTGGAAGTGTTTGAGATGATCAAGCCCTTAACGCTGGCCAAAGGGCTTGATTTGATCTTCGAAGTACCGGATTCCCTCCCCGAGCTTTGGCTGGACCGGGAGCGCATCCACCAGGTTTTGCTTAACTTGCTCAGCAACGCGGCCCGCCTGACAAAGCGCGGTCAGATTATTCTACAGGCAATGTTAAGAAAAAACGAAAATGAGCTGCTCATCCAGGTCAAAGACACCGGGCCGGGCATCTCGGCTGAAATGCTGACGCAGATCTTCGAGGACTATCAGCAAGTGGAAGAAACAGGTGGGACTGCCGGCACGAGTGGCCTCGGACTGGCAATCAGCAAACGCATCGTCGAACTGCATGGCGGCCGTATCTGGGTTGAGAGTGAAGCGGGAGCAGGCAGCAGCTTTTTCTTTGTACTACCAGTTCATCAGCCCGTGTGGCAGCAAGAGTCGCAAACCCACGGTGCGGCTTTCGATCACCAAAATCGAGCAGCACAACCGGCGCTGGTCGTTCTCGGTGAAGATGGTTCTGATGAGGTTAAATTGCTGCAGAGACACCTGGAGGGCTATGCACTCGTCAGCGCAAACACGTGGAAAAATGCGAGGTTGTTGGTTGAGAATATACAGGCGCGAGTCATCATCAGCAGCGAACCCATCGGTTTGGGATACGAAACTGCCAATACCAGCGTCCCGATTATTACCTGCCCGTTGCCCAGTTCCAGAGAAACGGCCCAGGCGCTGGGGATTGCCGCTTATCTCCGCAAACCGCTCACCATCAAAGCGTTACAAACAGCTTTGAAAAAGGCCGCCCCCAAAGCAAAAAGCCTGTTGATCATGGATGACGATCCTAATACTTTGAGATTGATCGAACGGATGGCGCAGGGAGGCGAACGCACATATCAGATCTTTCGCGCCTATGACATCCATGAGACGCTGGCGCGTGTGCAGGCACAAGCCCCTGATGCGATCTTGCTCGATCTGGGCATGGCTGCTGACGACAGTCTGGCTCTGATAAAGAAGCTAAAGAATACTCCTGAAACTGCGCATACCCCCATCGTTGCGATCAGTGGACGAGAAATCGATGAAACCGTACCCGACCAACCCATCACGATCTACAGCCCGAATGGTTTCACACCGAGCGAGATTTTGAAGTATTTGCAGGCGATCCTTTCGGCAATACCGACGGCGAAAGCGGAGCGCGACACCAACGTTCCACCTTTGCCAGTAAATCGTCCTGGGTGACCGGTTTGGGAAGATAGTCTGAAGCACCGAGCGTGTGAGCAAGCTCAGGCTCGTTCAATACGGAACAGATCATGACGGGGACGGTTTTCGTTTCCGGAGCTTCTTTTAAACGCTGCAATACCTCCCAGCCATCCTGCTCGGGCATCATCACATCCAAAATGATCAACTTCAAGTCGACCTTGCGTGCCGTCTCGATCACTTCGCTGATGACATGGGCCTCAAATACGCGATAACCGCGTCCCGCCAGATATCTGCGAAACAGTTCGATCAAACCCGCATTATCATCCATGATCAAAACGGGGAGATCCTCGGCGATCGGCAGGGTGATCTCGGCACGCCAGTATTCAGAAGTGGCATTAATTTCTATTTTGCCGCCCAGGCTGGAAATCAATCTCTGGCTTATATCCAGGCCCACGCTGCCAGGTTCGCTGGATTCGTATTTCCCCAATGCATTCACCCGCAGAATAATCATTGACTGCACAACGCTGCTTTCGATAATGATCTGCCCCGTCTGGATGCGCTGCAGAACATATGAGAGCAGTCCCATCATGCCTTGTCGTATTACAACCCGGTTTGCACGGATAAGAGGCAGGTCACCTGGCAGGCGATTCACCAGCAAAATATTATGCCCACGCGCCACAGACGCCAGAGTGCTAAAGACCCCGTCAATCAAGTCCGGGAGAGCCAGATCATCCACATGAGCCTGGTTGATCAGTTGTTCGGCTTCGGTTTGCGCAACGTCAACAGGTTCCACAGAAGCCATTGCCGGGGCAAGCGAAACGCGCGTGTCATTGTCTGCCAATTGGGTCGATAGTTTTGTCCACATCAGCTCAGTCACGGCGTTGAGTGCGCGGGTATTCTCACGGCTTAACTGACGTATGCTGATCGCCAGTTCCTCGACCAATTCTGCCGTCGTCATTCCCTGAACATAACGACCGTATAAGAGCGCGTAAGGACGTCTTTCTTTTGCCCGCTGGGGCATGGTACCCGGCGGGTTTAACTGCTCAATGGCAGCCAGGATCTCAGAGCGCAGAAGCCGGACCCCCTGGTCGAGGGTGCGATTGGGTCCGCTTAGTGAACTGCTAATGGGCAGTTTCTGCAAAGATGCATAATCATGAAGATTTTGAAGAGCCTGCCGAATTTGTCTGGCAAAGTCAGATTTACTGATCGTATGCATGGCACCTGTTTGACATCCATTTGGCCTTAAATCTATTCCCTTTGCCGCTGGTTTTGGTTACTATAACATAGAAGCGTATCCCTCACAATTTGGCTGATATCAACGGATACAGGCCCTGCTTTGCCGGTATATTCCAGGATCTCATGCCGGATACAAAGACGCCGGTAGATCAGGAAAACCACATCGGCTGGCAATTTTTGCTCAAGGAGGTAGAAACATTTCATAACACAAACATCTCAATGAACCCCGTTCAGAACCCATTCGTTTTATCCAAAAGTAGAAGAAGAGGAACAATATAATGACCAAAAGCTTGAAAGTACTCCAAACATTGCTTTTCGCCTTAGTTATTCTCTCGTTAGCCGCCTGCGGTGCTACACCTGCTCCGTCGGCGACTGAACCTGTGATGCCTGCCGATGCGACTGAAGCACCTGCTGCCGAAGAAGTAAGCCTGACATTAGGTTCCTGGCGCACCGACGACGCCGAAGCTTGGGCCGAAATTTTGGCCGCCTTCAACACAAAATATCCCAATATTACCGTCAAATTTGACCCGACCAATCCTCCAGATTACAATGCCACGCTTCGCACCCAGTTGGAGACCGGCACCGCGCCCGATCTATTCTTTGTGCGCTCCTTTGCCACCGGTCAGGACCTGTTTGAGCAAGGTTTCGTTGCGTCGTTGAAGGATCTGCCAGGCCTTACAGACAGTGTCTCGGCGGCTTCCAACGCTCCCTGGGCCAGTGAGAGCGGCGAGCCTTTCGCGGTGCCGATCGCGGCTGTTTCCCATGGTATCTATTACAATCAAGACCTGTTCGAAGCGAATGGGATTGCCGTCCCAACGACCTGGGAAGAACTTCTGGCCGCTGCGCAAACCCTTCAGGATGCTGGCGTTACTCCCTTCGCGAACGGCACCAAGGATGAATGGGATATCAACGAAGTCGTTTTGATGTCTTTGATCCCCAACAATATTGGTGGACTCGATGGTCGCACGGCTTATCTGAGCGGCCAGAACTGCTTCAACGATGCAGAGATCGTTGCTTCATTCCAACAAGTCAAGGACCTGACCCCTTACCTGCCGAATGGCTTCACAGCCACAGGCTACTCTGACTCTACACAGTTATTCACACAGGGCGAGGCCGCCATGTTGTTCGACGGTTCGTGGCAGATTTCCGCCATCGAAAAAGAAGCCCCATCCTTCCAGTGGAGCGTCTTCGCCGTGCCCCCGCCGGCTGGCAAGGATCAATATGTATCCTTCCATGTGGATGCCGCCATTGGTATGAACCCAGCCAGCGAGAACCAGGAAGCCGCCATGACCTTCCTGGAATGGTTGGAGACGAAGGAATTCAATGACGCCTTCGCCAACAACGTCCCTGGCTTCTTCCCGATGAGCAAGGCAGCCACGACCATCAATGATCCGGTTGCGGCGACCTTCCTGACCTTCAACTCACAGGCCAGCGGTACCGATATCCGCTTCCCGTGGGAAAAACTGATGGACGCTCCTTCTGGTCAGGAGAGCGCCTACACCGTGATGAACGCGGGCGCGATCGCTGTACTCAAGGGTGATAACACTCCGCAGAAAGCGGCAGACGATTTGCAGGCGGCCCTGGCACTGTGGTATGAACCGGCCAAGGGTTGCCAGAATTAATCTCTGGTAATTTGTAATACCTTGTGGCGAGGGCGTGAAGTTTCCCGCCCCCGCCACAATTTTCTGGAGGCATAATGACCCAAACGGTCGTCAAACGTGAAGAAAAGAAACCAATTGCGTTGAAAAGCTTATACGGCGCCTTGAGTCACAATGAAACCTGGAAAAAGGGCTGGAAAAATGGAAAGTGGTTCTTGTTTTTATTGCCTGCCCTTCTTGTTTATATCATTTTTATGGCAGCGCCCCTGTTCGATTCCCTGCGCCTGAGTCTGTATACCGGGGATGGATATACCCCCACAACATTTGTAGGCCTGCAAAATTACGTCGATCTTTTTACGAACCCGCTTTGGCGTGAGCGCTTTTCCGGAGCGGTACTGCACACCTTCATTTTTTTCGGCATTCATATGTTGATTCAAAACAGCATGGGATTATTCTTTGCAGTCCTGCTTTCATCCAAATTCAAGGGCCGCGATGTCTTCCGTACCATTATTTTCGCGCCGGCCACATTATCGGTACTGGTCGTTGGTTTCCTGTGGACGCTGATCCTGAACCCCCAATGGGGCGCTGTGAATATCATTTTAGAGAACATAGGATTGAAATCCTGGGCACTGCCCTGGCTTGGCGAAGAAAATCTGGCCCTATACGTCATTTCGCTGACTTCCGCCTGGCAGTGGGTGGGAATGCCTACCGTGATGTTCCTGGCCGGGCTGTTGGGTATCTCTGAAGAATTGATCGAAGCGGCACATATGGATGGGGCCAATGCCTGGACGACTTTCTGGCGCATCCAATTTCCTTTGCTCATGCCGGTTGTCGGCATTGTTGCGATACTGACCTTTGTCGATAACTTCAACGCCTTCGATGTTATTTATGCAATGGCCGGCGCGCGTGGGGATCCCGGATACTCTGCCGATCTGCTGGCCACTCTTTTTTATCGTACCGGAATTGCAGGAGAACACCCCGTTGGCATTCCGAACATGGGCATGGGCGCGGCCATTGCCACCATGACGTTCACGATCCTGATGACCGGGGTTCTGACCTGGTTGTTCTTATCGCGCCGCCAATCTGCTGACTTGTAAGTCCGGAGAACCTTCATGCAGCGTCGTCTTTCCAAAATCCTTACGTATCTCATCCTGACCATTTGGTCAGTGATCGTGCTCTTCCCGATCTGGACCCTGGTCGTGAATTCATTCAAAACCCAAAAAGATATTTTCAAAGACCCATTTGGTCTGCCCCCACATTTCACTCTGGCAGGATATCAAGCTGTCTGGAGTACAGGACGATTCGATCTATATTTCTTCAACACAGTCTATGTGACAGCGATATCGCTGTTCTTTATCCTGTTTTTTGGATCGATGGCTGCCTACGCCTTGGTCAAGTGGAAATCCCGGGTAACTGGCGTATTGTATATCTTTTTTATTGCCGGGTTGATGATCCCCATCCGTTTGGGCACCATTGATCTGTTACGCCTGATCATCGCGTTGCATTTGCAGGATACGCTCTGGAGCCTGATCCCGGTGTATATTGCGATGGGGATGCCGATCGCCACCTTTGTATTGACCGCCTTTATCCGGACCT
This sequence comes from uncultured Anaerolineaceae bacterium, assembly GCA_964549865.1. Lineage (GTDB taxonomy): Bacteria > Chloroflexota > Anaerolineae > Anaerolineales > Villigracilaceae > Villigracilis. The sequence continues at coordinate 19,484 of CAZJYB010000023.1, read as the reverse complement.
TGCCCAATGAGATGTTCGATGCTGCCAAGGTGGATGGTGCCTCGGAGTGGAATATATACACCATGATCGTCCTGCCGCTCCTGCGCCCGGCGCTGGCCACAGTGGCGATCTTCAACATGATCAAAATATGGAACGACTTCTGGTTCCCCCTGATCTTCATCCGCGCTGAACAATCACGCACCGTGGCGCTCGGCGTCTCATTGCTCTTTGGGCAATATCATACAGATTGGAATCGTGCGCTGAGCGTCCTTTCACTCGCGGCGCTGCCGCTCCTGATCCTGTATGTGATCCTATCGCGAGAGTTTATCAAGGGCCTGACCGCGGGAGCTGTAAAGGGTTAGCGTTTAGGTTGATGGAACGTATGTGTATACCCTCACTGGGAGAATAATTACAATTTGGCGTGAGCACATTGCAAGGGCTGGAGCCATGCCTTGAGTGCGCTGCATGCCGGGCCTGGAAGATGGAACTCTTAAGACGGCTTGCTGGGGAAGCGGGGGCGTTATAATAATAGACAGAGAAAACAATAAATGACCCTACACTCCGAAATCAATGAACAACCAGAACGGATCAAATCCCTGCTTTCTTCTCAGAGAAAGGTTGTGGAGCGGATCGCCGCCGAGATCCATAAGAGGGATATTAAATATGTCTTTCTCGCCGCACGCGGCACCTCCGACAACGCCGGCCGCTATGCAAATTACCTGCTCGGCGCGATGAATGGACTTCCGCTCGCGCTGGCAGCACCCTCATTGTTCACGTATTACAAGCAGCCACCCAATTTAAAGAATGCATTGGTGGTGGGTATTTCACAATCCGGCCAATCGCCGGATATTGTAAGTGTGCTTACAGAGGGGAGGCGGCAGGGATGCGCAACGCTTTCCATTACAAATGAGCCAAAATCGCCGCTGGGACAAGCCTCGGATTTCGTCCTCGATATTCAAGCGGGTACAGAAAAGGCCGTGGCTGCCACAAAAACCTATACGACCGAATTAATGTCTGTTGCCATGCTCTCGGCCGCGTTAAGCGGGAATAAAAAACATTGGGAGCAGCTGGGCCGCGTGGCGGGCTGGATGAAAGAAACCTTGAAACAGGATAAGTTTATCGGCGAGGTCGCGCAGCGATATCGGTATATACGACAAACCATTGTCCTTGGACGCGGTTATAACTATGCCACGGCGTTTGAGTGGGCCCTCAAACTCAAGGAATTAACATACATCATTGCCGAGCCGTATTCTTCTGCAGATTTTGCGCACGGTCCAATTGCCATGGTGGAAAGTGGATATCCGATCATGGCTGTTGCACCGAAGGGCAAGGTGTTCAATTCGATGCTGGAAATGCTGAAGCGTCTTCACACCGATATTTCGGCTGAATTGGTGGTGATCTCCAACGACAAAAGGGCCTTGTCTCTCGCCCAGGTCCCGCTTACCATACCAGTGGATATACCTGAATGGCTTTCGCCATTGGTGAGCATTCTTCCCGCGCAGTTGTTCGCGTATCATCTAACGGTTGCCAAGGGATACGATACCGAGCAGCCTCGCAGCATTCGCAAGGTGACTGAGACAAATTAGTTCAATAAAAAAGAGGTGGCAAATGCGTATCTGCGTTCTTTCAGACGAGGAAATTTCCGATTTTGACCCTGCTCCATACCTGCAAGGGTACGACTGGCAAATGATGACCCTGACCGCGCCGGTCAAAGATAAAATACGCTCAGCGGCAGAAAAAAAAGAGTTTGATGTGTTTTTGAATATCTGTGAGGGATATGAATTTGAAGAGGATGACTCCTTGGGCTATCAGGCGATCGAGGTGGTTAAAGCCCTCGAAGAGCTTAACCTGCCATTCACCGGCGCTGACTCAAAATGTTTCGACCCCACACGCGAACAAATGCAGGCTGTTGCAGACGCGAATGGAATTGGCTTTGCCAAGGGGTATCAGGTAAAAAGTGTGGAACAGGCTGAAAAACTGGTAAAGAATCTCCGTTACCCGATCATGGTGAAACATCCCAAGAGCTATGGGAGCACGGGCATGACGCGCGACTCGCGGGCAGATACGCTTGAAGAAGTACGTACGCAAGTACAGCGGATCTGTTCCGAGTTTGGCGCGGCACGTATGGAGGAATTTATTGTTGGCAAGGAATTCAATGTCCTGGTGGTGGATCATGCGGATGATCTGGGCAAACCCATTGCATACCCGCCGGCGGAATTGATGTTTCCCGCCAATGAAGAGTTCTGGCATGTCGACGTAAAATGGAATTATGATGTTGTATTTGATTTCAAGCAGGTGACTGACCCTGAATTGATCGCGCGTTTGCATGATCTTGCAAAAAGAATGTACCTGGCCATGGGTATATCTGGATACGGACGCTGCGATATCCGCATGAATGAAAAAGGGGAGTTGTACATTTTAGAGATCAACCCAAATGGGGGCATCATGTTCAAGCCCGAGGAATACGGCCCCGCTGACTACATGATCCTTTATGACAAGGATGGATACAAAGGTTTCTTTGACCGCATCTTCAAGGCGGCGTTTGTAAGGCAGAAACTAAGGGCAGCCCAGTAGGATAAAAAAACCGCGGATGATTCCGCGGTTTTTTTATTATTGTTCGTCGAATTTATGTTTCATTTAAATCAGAAGAATGGACGATCTTTTGTAATTCGACCGTTCTGGATTTTATCATTTCGGCCACCCTGGCGCATTTTTCATGAGAACTGTCCACGCCGATCAAGCTTATATCGACCGCAGCGAGGGCTGAGAATAAATACCGAATTAATCTTTTGGTTTCACCTGGAGGCCAATTAATTGCGACCAGGGTCTTATCTATTTGAACTGTATGCTGGATCATGTGCGCCTCATAGCGATGCAATCGATGGCGAATGGGGAAACGCGTTTCCTCCCAAAACGTGGATGGGAGATCCAGTTCTGCATCTGTAATGGAGCTGAACTCGCCGATGATCCTGGAATGGAATTCACGATGGAATGCCAGCATATCCTCCAGTGAACTGCCCATCAGCAGATCGTATTGCTCCTCACTCATGCCGATGATGCGCATTCTGTCTTCATCTGACATACGATCCGGCGTCCATGTGCCTGCGCGATGGTTCTCCAGGGCATAACGCACCACCGAGCTGAAACCTATATCGGCGCCCAAAATGTGGGCATATACCCTGGGTATGGGCCATTCACCTTCAACAGGCGCGCGTTCCGAATCTTCAGTAGAAAGGCCAAAGACCGCGGCTTGCAAGTCCATGTATTGGGAGTGGTATTGGCCCAGGATCTGGTGGGCAGATGTGGGTGGTGTCCGATGCGAGGCAAGTTCAACCGCCAATTGCCTCAATTCCTGGATGGTTACAAAAAACGCAAATCGAATGCCCTCCTCGTCGTGATCTTTCCATATCCATTCACGTTCAAGGTCTTTCTCTGTCAACGGCAGCATAAGGGTTGCAAAGTTTTCAACCGCATGGTCAAGTTCGGCATTAAACATTTTCTCTCCTTAATTCATTCCGGCATGTAAATGGAACTCATGCCTAGTATATCGAAAAATCGTAAAAAGGTTGAAGGGTTCAATGGAAAACCTCAGATATAATTATTGGCTTGACAAGCCTTTCTTGATACCTTAACCTTGTGGATATGAAAAAGATCGATCTGGGAAGACAGGATCTAAAGGATGTGCCTGAGAGCCTATGGAAGGAACTTGAGGTGGAGGGGCTTTACCTGCATGAGAACCACCTTTCATCCATATCCCAGGCGATCGGTGAATTCCGAAACTTGCGGGTGTTGGACCTCGGTCACAATCAGCTTGTGAGTCTGCCCGATTCGCTCGACAATCTGCAGAAGTTGGAATTCCTTTACCTGGCCGACAACCAGTTGACTGCATTACCGTCTTCGCTGAAGAACCTGAATAAATTAATCTATTTGAATTTGAGCGATAATCCTCTGAACGTTATGCCGGACTGGATGGGGTATCTGATAAACCTGATCGAATTGAGGGTTTACAACGCGGGTTTGATATCGCTGCCGGAGTCGATCGGAGACCTGGCCTTGTTGAAGGAATTGCATTTGCAGAACAATAAGCTGATTTCCCTCCCCGCTTCGATTGGAAGATTGACATCCTTGAAAAAATTAAATTTGGAATCGAATCAATTGGAGGCGTTGCCGGTTTCGATCGGTGCCGTGAGCGGGCTGAAAGAATTGAACTTGAGAAACAATAGCCTGGGGTTCATTCCAGAATCGATCGAAAGATTGAACAAATTGGAATTCCTCGATCTGCGTGCCAATCGATTGATATCCCTGCCGGCCGGCCTTGGCGATCTACCAAATCTCGAAAAATTGGACCTGCGTTGGAATAATTTGTCATCTACAGCAGGTTGGCTGGAAAAACTGATCAAGCGCGATTGTGTGGTGTATTTATAGTTATACGGGTCTGCCTGCTGACCGGTGAAACCATTGAGGATTTCGATAAAAGTGCGAGCCACTTATAAAAACATTCCGCAAGTTTCAACTTGCGGAATGTTTTTATTCCACATTGACCCTGTCGCCATGGCTTTTCGGCATGGAGATGACCAGAAAAATTACTTCCATACTCGAATTGTTTTCGAAGCGATGTTTTATGAGTGGAAGAATTTCCAGGCCCTGGCCTTTGCTTAGTGAGACTACCTGATCTTCAAATACGATCTGTCCTTCTCCTTCGAGAAGATAAAAGAACTGGCGCGACCTTTCGTGATAATGCATGACCTCTTTGCCGCCGGCCGGCACGCGTTCCTGGATGATACTGATATCGTCCCGCTTGAGGAAGTGCCAGCCGTCGGAACTCGCTCCCCACAAATAGTGCTCGGCATTTGAAATGGATACGGGTTCCATCATTTTCTCGGTCTGAACCAGCGCCTGTTCAATACGAGCGCGATCAATACAAATGCGATTGCCGCATACGAGAATGCGATGTTGTCCGTGCCAATGCCTATCGCGAGAAATGCCATGCCAAGGGTCAGAAAGACCAGTGACGATGTTCGCTTGCGTTGATCCATTATTTCAATTCCTTCACTTCTACGAAATCGTTGAAAGTTCCGTTGAAAAGCCTTGAAGACCCGTTCTGCAATGTCCATTCAAAGAAGTCCAGCAAATATGAATTGACGATTTCGGTGACCCTCGTGCCGCTCAATGGGCCCTTCAAGCCCAACTGCGGGGCGATAGGTGAAAGCAGAGGCAGGTCACTGAAGTCATAGTGTCTGGTTTCGAGTATCTCGATCACACCCTTGTTTTCTGCGACGTGTGGACGGAATTGGTTGAACAGCCTGTTATTTTTACTATCCGTGTCATCCACCCAGGACTGGCTGAACATGAAAAACGATGGTTGTGGAACGCCGCCTTCGATCACCTCGGCCGAGACCGGCCGCATGAATGGGTCCATGCCGAGGAGCGCTTTGCAGCGCGGGTCTGTGCCGCAGAATTGGATTGCCGCGCCGCCGCCTGTGGAATGTCCATAGACTCCGACGCGCTCCATATCCAGTTTCTGGAAGAAGATGCTGCCTGCTTCGTTATTTAATCTGGAAAACTGGTCCAGCACAAAAGACATATCCCCGGCCCATTGATTTACCAACCTACGCGCCACGACCTCGTAGTTTGGGTCATCGGCGTCTTTTGGCAGGGCACTTGGGTTGTTGGGCGCGAGCGTGCCATCCGGGAAAACTGTGACGACCGCGCCATACGTATGTTGAATGCCGATCACAACATAACCGTGGCTGGCCAATTCAAGCGCCTGGCTTGTATTCTGTGCGTTGAATCCGTTCCAGCCATGTGAGAACAGGATGATCGGGAATGGATATTCAGGGTTGGCGAGACCTGGGTCTTTATAGGCAGGGATCTTAACCAGGGCAAGATGGTCCAGGAAAAAGGATGGCAGGTTTATATGCGTCGCGATGGCCGGTGCGAAGACTTTTGCATCCGACACCCGCGGTGCGTGGACGTCTATATCGGTAATACTCGCCGGATACCATACCTGCACCATAAAGCGGCGCGGTTCGTCCTTTCCCGAATATGTTTCTTTTCTCGAAGAGTCGGTCAGTTCGAAAATGGTCGTGCCCACTTTGTGATCCCCAGTGGGGACCGGGATCTTGGGAACAGGTAAAAGGCCCGGCAATGCTGTTGAAAGCGCGAGCAGGATCACGGTCCAGGTTGACGCGGCTGTAGGCCAATCGCCAGGACTTGTGATTTTGATGAGGCTGCTTAATGTCAGCACGGATACAAATACATATAGTGGGATCATCTGCCAGCGATATCCCTCTATTACGAAATGGATGAGTGTAATGACCAGCGCAAGCGCGGGTACGAGTCGAATGGCAGACGGGCGTGGATGCGGCCAGAGCAGATAGATCAGGCTTAGGGCCGGGATGACGATCTCAAGTGGCCGCATGCTTTATGCCGGCTTCGGGGCCATTTCATTTTGAGCCAGTTTTTCTTTACCGTCCCTGTAGGCCTGCGCGATGGTGACGTACATGATCAGTGTAATATACATGATCATTGCGGGCATCAGGATGAATATCAGGCATGCAAGAATGATCGTGGCACCGATAATCTGGATGCCAACAACGAGGATCAGGCTGGTCAAGTAGTAAATCCCGAAAGCGGCAATAAATCCCCCAAGGTTGGCGCGAAAGATCGGCCACCATTCGCGGAATCGGAAGCCTGCTGCGAACTCATCTTTTTCCACTACATGCATTTCTGCTGCGGGAATGACCACGGCAAGGGGTATCGAGATCGGTATGAGTATGCACAAGGAGCCGAACATCACGACCATGAAGATCGCCAGTATGGCCTCCATATTGGAAGAACTATCGGCTGTGCTCATAACGATGGGGAAGACAAAGCTCGCAAGAATGAGTGGGATCGTAATGATGATAATGGGCATTGAAAAGATCATGCGGATGCCAAACATTTTCGCGCCGTCTTTTGCCAGACCACCCCAGTCATCCCATGCGATCATGTGTAATGACTCATTGTCAAGCACCTGCTTTGCAATTCGGGCTGCATATCCATATAACACAAGATATGGAAGAATGGGGACGACAAAAGCTGCAAACGAAACCAGGCATCCAATCAGAAAATGTTTGCGGGCCTCTTCGTCTTTGATTGGGAATAGAAAAATCTCATTGAGGTTGAATCCAAAAAACATGTTGATCTCCCTTATATCGCCACGCCCATGACCGCCACAAAGTGAGCGATCGCCGCGAGTAATACGAAAATGTGCCAGACTTCATGGAAGCCAAATATTCCGGGTGCGAAGTTGAATATCTTTGTGGTGTATACCACAGCACCAAGCGTATATGCCACGCCGCCGATGACCAGCCACACCAAAACCCAGACGGGTAAAGCCGCCAGCATTTGGCCGGCTGCGGCAACGCTCAGCCAGCCCATCACCACATAGATCCCGGCAGTCACCCAGCGAGGCGCGCGAATGACAAATACCTTCACTATAATTCCGATGATTGCCAGGGACCAGATAATGCTTAACATGCCCCATTGCCAAAAGCCTGTAAAGACATTGACGCAGAAAGGCGTGTAGGTCCCTGCGATAAGCAGGTAGATGGCAGCATGATCGATCTTGCGGAAGATCTCGAGGGCTTTCTCTCTAACTCGCACCATGTGATAAGTGGCGCTCGCCGAGAACATGGCAATGAGACTGACGCCGTAAATGGTCAATGAAATGACCTTGGCGGGTGTGCTCCAACCGACAATCAATAAAGCGACCAATCCTGCCAATCCAAGGACTGCCCCTCCCCAATGGGTGAGACTATTAACTGGTTCGCGTAATTTCTTCAACATTTTTACCTCTTTCGTGCAATTACGATCAATAAGTTACTTGATTTTACTTCAACAATTTGAGTTTCTGTTTCAAAATCTGCATTCTTGAATGGCAGCATTAACCTGGTTTTTAACGACTCGCTCAATTCCGCGGGACTCTCGCCCGTGACTCGATACAGCCATTTGAGCAATCGACTCTTCGGCCACGCCACAGGCAGGACGATGAGTCTGCCTCCGTCCGACAGGCATCTCTTTATCTCAGAGAGCGTGCGTTGATCGAAAATGTAATCTGTTGGAAAGGTTGAGACGATCGTCTCAAACGACTTGTTTGCAAAGGGGAGTGTTTGCGCTGGCGCACGTGTCAGTTTTGCGAAAGGCCCAAGGCGGCGTTTGGCAAGCCTGCCCATTTGCGCTGATTCATCCAGGCCAACGACGAACAGGCCCTGGTGCAGCAAGGCGCGCTGCAGGTGTCCTGGGCCGTGTCCCAATTCGAGGATTGGTGTCCCTTTAATAAATGGCAGAACCGCCATTACCCAATCCCTCCAACGGCCAAAGGAAACAGCCGCGGCGACAAAATCATAAGTGAAGGCAAAGGGATGATAGAGCAGGTGAAAGAACACCCGCATGAAACGGCGAATAAGCATTGTAAATTAAAAACAAGGGTTTGACTGGAACGTCAAACCCTTGTTACATTCAATCGCAATTACGCGGTGGGGGTTTCGTTTCCGTCTTTTCTGGGTTTGCGAACAGCATCTAAAGCATTCTTGCCGCGCTCACGAACTTCATTTGCCAACTCAGCACCGCGCTCACGAACTTCACTTGCCAGTTCGGTGGCACGCATACGGGCTTCTTTGGTAAGCTCTTCTGCACGGGCACGGGCTTCTGTGGCAGCGGCTTCTGCGCGGGCCAGTAATTCTTCGCCAGAGGTTGCCGCGCGGTCGCGCAGTTCAATGGACTTGTCCTTGATCAGCGCGCGGGTCTCTTCGCCGGATTGTGGCGCAAAGAGCAGGGCAACAACGGCGCCGGTAAGGCCGCCCACAACAAAGCCAACGAGAAAGGCTCCAAATTCATCACGGTCAGACATGGTGTTCTCCTTTTTTATATATGGGTGAATTATATTTTATTTGGGTTTGACGCCCAGCAATTCTAACATACGCCGCAAACCCGCCAGATAGCCATTAAGTTTGACGACGGGTTCGACGACGTTTTCTCCCAAAAATTCCACAGTGCCGCGCAAGGTGTTAACCGTTTCGCTCGTGGCATGCAGGATCGGGCGGACTTCGTTCTGCAGAAGATTGATCAGGCTGGCCAGTTGCACGATCAGCACGATCAACGCCACACCGATGACCAGTGACTCAAGTGCCACAACAATGATAAATACGTCGCGGATCTTGTCTGTAGGCGTAGCCGGTTGCATCAGAAAGAAGATCGCCACACCCAGTATTAACAGAATAAAAACAATTCCCGCGATGATACTGGCAACAATCGTTTTTTGGCGGCGTTCCTGTTCGCGTTGGGCGGCGATTTGCTCGGGTGTAAGCTGAGGAGCTGGAGTTGTGTGCTGTTGAGGGGCGACCATGCTTTCATTATAGCATCTGACATTAGTTTTTTGTTAATTTTTAGGCTTGACTCTCTAAAAAGGCGGTAGTATATTTGTCCTACCTACCGTTCGGTAGGGAAGGAGAGCGCGTGACCAGAGACGACATTCTCGATGCTGCAGCCCAGGTTTTCAGGCAAAAAGGATTCCATGGGGCCTCCATGTCTGAAATTGCCGAGGCGGTCAACCTGCAAAAAGCGAGCCTGTATCATCATGTCTCTTCCAAGCAGGAGATCCTGCTTGCACTGCTCGACCGCGCGCTTGATATGCTGACGGAATATATCGGGGAAATTGCCAGCCGGCCCATGCCAGCAGACAAAAAACTGCGCGAAATGATCCGTGGTTATCTGAAAGCCCTTGCGGACAATACAGATCTCACATCCGTTCTGTTGTTCGAACATCGTTCGTTGGATAAAAAGACCCATGCCCGTCATGTCCCTCACCGCGATAAATTCGAGGGATTATGGCGGGATGTGCTTAATGAAGGCGTGCGCACAAATTTATTTGCATGCCCAGACGTGAACTTAACCGTGCGGGCATTAATGGGCATTATGAACTGGACCCTTACCTGGTATCGCCCTGAGGGCAATAAATCCATCGACGAGATCGCGGATGGATATGCGGAGTTGTTATTTCATGGACTGCTGAAGTAACTTCGGTGGTCGAGTAGTTTCGAGCATGGCGAGAAACGTATCGAGACCACAAGAGTGAAAAAATGCCTGCAAACCTTCTGGCCTCGATATGACTTCGCAAAGAACGCTCAGTCTACTCGACCAGCGATGAAAGGAAATAAAATGTATTCATTCGAACCAAACGAAGAGCAACAAATGCTCATGGACGCGGTGGGGAAGTATGCAATTAATGACCTGCGCGTCGTTTCTCATGACATGGAGGAAAGCGCCGAACTTCAGATGAAGGTCGTGAACAAGGGATGGGATCTGGGTTTGCTCCAGGCGTCCATCCCCGAATCTTACGGTGGATTCGGGGAGCGCAGTGTAGTGACGGGCGTACTTGCTTTTGAAGAAATGGCTTTCGGTGATCTTGCGGGCGCCTACGCGATCGGCACGCCGAATCTCTTTGCGATCCCTATTTTGCTTTGCGGTTCCGAGGAACAAAAAGGTAAATATCTTTCCAAAGTTATCGCGGGCGGGTGGCGTCCGTATACCGCGGCGCTGATCGAATATGCGTTTGACTTTGACCCAAATGATCTAAAGTTGACTGCGAAGGTAAACGGCGACTCTTATATTCTCAATGGCGAGAAGGCCTTTGTCCCGTTTGCAAAGGATGCAGAGGCGATGATCGTATATGCAAATCTTGATGGAAAGTCTCAGGGTTTCATTGTCGAAAAAGGCACTGCAGGATTAAGCATTTCAAATGAACGTGAAAAATTGATGAGCCTGAATGCGCTTCCGCTTTATCGAGTGAAATTGGATAATGTGAAAATTTCAGTCTTGAGCCGGCTGGGTGGCAGCTCCGGTCATAACTTCGAATTGATCCTCGCTTCGATGAGGATTGCCTCTGCCTCGGCCGCGCTCGGCGTGGCGAATGCTGCTTTTGAATATGCGCGTGATTATGCAAAAGAGCGCGAAGCCTTCGGCGTGAAGATCGCACAGAAACAGGCGGTTGCATTCATGCTGGCAGAGATGCGCACCGAGATCGAAGCCATTCGTTTGCTCACCTGGGAAGCCGCCTGGAAGTTGGACAATAAAAAGGAGGATGCCCATACCGAAGCCTATCTCGCTTCCACGGGCGCGATGGACATGGCTATGATGGTCACCGACCGCGCTGTTCAGATCCTGGGAGGTCACGGGTATATCCGCGAGCATCCTGTCGAACGATGGATGCGAGTCGGGCGCGGTTTTGCCATGTTAACCGGGTTGGCCATCCTGTAACGGAGAAAACAATGACAATCGAATTTGAATCCCCAAAACCGATCACCCAGGCACAGTTCATGCTGAAGACTGTTGCCGATGAAATGATGCGCCCAACGTCGCGCTATTTTGACGAGCACGAGCATGAGATTCCATGGGACTATATTGAATTCATGCATGGTGCCATGAGGGCCATGGGCGGCAGCAGCCTCGCACCGCGTGAAAATGGAAATCGGACCGAGGAAGAAAAGAAGCGCCCGCCGATTGGATATCAATTAATCGCTGCCCAAATCGAATCATTGGCATATGGTGATCTTGGCATGTATCACTGTCTCCCGGGCGGCGGACTCGGCGCGGCGGCTGTTTATTCGGCAGGCTCGGTAGAACAGAAGGCGAAATTTCTGGCGCGCTTCAACGAGGAAAAACCGACATTCGCCGCAATGTGCATCACCGAGTCTGGCGCCGGGTCCGATAATTCTGCAATCCGCACGCGCGCAGTATTAGACGAAAAGACGAATGAATGGGTCATCAATGGTGAGAAGATATTTGTTACAGGCGGCGATAAATCGTTCACGGAATATGAAAAACTGGGCAAAGGCTATATCGTTGTTTGGGCAACGATCGACCCTTCCGCAGGCCGTAGTGGGATGCGTGCATTCGTTGTTGAAGGGGGGACGTCCGGTGTACAAGTGGTCAAGCTGGAGCATAAGATGGGCATCCGGGTCAGTGACACGGCTGCGATCTCATTGGTGGATGCGCGCGTGCCGTTCGATCACATTCTTGGAAGCGCGACGGTGGAAAAGAACTCAACAGGCTTCAAAGGCGCGATGGCCACTTTCGACGCGACTCGGCCTCTTGTGGCGGCGTCAGGGATCGGTGTGGCGCGAGCCGCTCTGGAGTTCCTGAAGGAAAAATTGGCCGAGAACAAGATCGAGATCCGATATGGCCTGCCGCGCCAGAAATTATCCAACATCGAGCGTGAAGTGATCGACATGGAGATCATGCTCAAGTCTGCATGGCTGATGGTGATGAAGGCGGTGTGGATGGCGGATAATAAAAAACACAACGCGCTCGAGTCTTCGATGAGCAAGCTAAAGGCCGGCGATGTGAGCACGAAGATCACACAGAAGGTCGTTGAGATCCTGGGTCCGCTCGGGTACAGCCGGGAATTCCTTGCTGAGAAGTGGTTCCGCGATGCAAAGATCACCGATATCTACGAGGGCACCGGGCAGATCAATCGTCTGGTAGTTGCGCGGCAGATCCTTGGCTACAGCGGAAGCGAATTAAGATAAATAGGTCGTCGGGGCGAGGTTCTCTCGCCCAGGCGGGAAGACTACGGAGGAATATGATGAAATATCAAATCAACAAGGCGGTTGTCATTGGTTCGGGCACCATGGGCGCGGCCATTGCTGCACACCTTGCGAATGTCGGAATACCGGTCACGTTGTTGGATATCGTCGCGAAAGATTCGGCTGACAAAAACAAGATCGTCAAAGAAGGTTGGGATCGATGCCTGAAGGCAAAGCCAGGCAATTTAATGTCCACAGAGTTAAAGAGTCTCGTCACGTTGGGCAATCTTGAGGATGATTTCGGTGCGGTGGCCGAAGCGGATTGGGTCGTGGAAGCGATCGTCGAAAACCTGGAGATCAAGCAGGAGCTGATGGCGCGCGTCGACGATGCCCGAAGGCCGGATGCCATTGTTTCCACCAATACTTCAGGTATTCCTGTGAGAGCTATTGCAGAAGGCCGCTCGAAGGAATTCAAAAGGCATTTTCTGGGTACACACTTTTTCAACCCGCCGCGTTATTTGAAATTATTGGAGATCATCCCGACAGCTGATACGTTGAAGGATGTGGTTGAGTCCCTCAGTCATTTCGGGGAATATCGTCTGGGAAAGGGTGTTGTGATTTGCAAGGATACGCCGAACTTTATCGGGAATCGTATCGCTTTTGGCACCGGCGCGTTCGCCATGGATTTCATCCTCAAGAACGGTTACACCGTGGACGAAGTGGACGCTCTTACCGGACCTTTAATCGGCCGGCCCAAAACGGCAACGTTCAGGCTGATCGACCTTGTAGGCGTGGATGTATGGGATCATGTGGGTAGGAATCTCGCGCCGTTAATTTCTTACGACAAGCTTGGACAGGAGTATTTGGCGGCCGAAAAGCCACGAAAGCTAATGGATACACTGCTCGAGCGCAAATGGCTTGGTAATAAAACAAAAGTCGGTTTTTACAAGGAAGTACGCGGTGAAGACGGCAAAAGGGAATTTCACTCTCTTGATCTGAATACTTTGGAACATGTGCCTCCGACAAAGCCGCGCTTTGAGTCCGTAAAGGCAGCAAAGGATGTCGAAGGCTTGGGTGACAGGCTCAAGGTCATGCTCGCTGCGCGAGCGGATGATAAGGCGGCGCAATTGGTCAAAGCATTGACCTATCAGGGATTCCAATATGCATCGACGATCATCCCCGAAGTGGCGGATACTCCGAAGCCCATCGACGATGCAGTCCGTTGGGGATTTATGCACGAGGCTGGCCCATTTGAAACCTGGGATATGTTAGGCGTAAAAGAGATCGTGAAGGAAATGAAAGTAGAGGGATACATCCCTGCGAAGTGGGTCGATGCGATGTTGAAGGACGGGTTTGAGACCTTTTATCAATACAAGGGCGTGAATAAAATTGCTGTTTATGATGTTGCGAAAAAAAAATATGTGAAGTTGAAACAACCTGAAGGGTTTGTGTTCCTGAAGGACTTGAAAGGCACAAAGAAAGAGATCGGCAAGAACGCCGGCGCGTCGCTTTATGATATTGGCGATGGCGTTGCTCTGGTTGAGTTCCACACCAAGATGAATGCACTCGATGATGATATTTTTGAAATTGCAAGTGAAGCGCTCGATAGACTCGATAAGGATTTTGACGGACTCGTCATCGCTAACGAGGCGGATAACTTCAGCGCGGGTGCCAATTTGTTCATGGTCGTGGTCGCTGCACAACAAGGGATGTGGGAGCAATTAGACGGTGCGATCCGCAAGCTGCAGGGATTGAACATGCGCATGCGTTATTCGCCAAAGCCTATTGTCGTTGCCCCAGCCGGGCTTGCGCTGGGTGGCGGTTGTGAGATCGCGATGCATGGCTCGCGTGTGATCGCGGCGGCCGAAACCTATATCGGTTTGGTCGAGCTTGGCGCGGGTGTTATCCCGGCCGGCGCCGGGACAAAGGAGATCATGCGCCGCATCATTAACCCTGCGATGAAAACCGAGAATGCCGAAGTATTGCCCTTTCTGCAACACGCATTTTTACAGATCGGCCAGGCCAAAGTTGCCACCTCTGCTGAAGAGGCGCGTGGAATGGGGATCTTAAATCCGCAGGACCGCGTGGTAGCCAATCGCGATCACCTGCTGACAGAGGCAAAAAAAGAAGCTCTTCACATGGTCTCCACGGGATATGCACCGCCGGCCCCGGAACTTATCTACGCGGCTGGGCGCGAATATCTCGGAGCACTGCGGGTAGGCGCATATATGTTCAAGGAAGGAAACTACATCACGGAATACGATCATCACATCGCGAACAAACTGGCCTTTATCATGTGTGGCGGCGAGTTAAGCAGGCCGTCGTGGGTAAGCGAGCAATATATTCTCGACCTGGAGCGCGAAGCCTTCCTTTCCCTGTGCGGCGAAGAGAAAACCCAGGCGCGTATGTGGAATATCTTGCAAACGGGAAAGCCGTTGAGGAACTAACGTTCAAACGTTTGAACGTTCAAACGTGAAAACGAAGGAAAAAAATATGAAAGATGCTGTAATTGTTTCTGCAGTTCGAACCCCCGTAGGCAAAGCCAAACGCGGAGGGCTGGCCACGGTCCGCCCAGACGATATGGCTGCTTCTGTCATCAAAGAGTTACTCAAGCGAACACCGAATCTTGACCCGGCTGAGGTCGAGGATGTGGTGATCGGATGTGCCTTTCCGGAAGGGGAGCAGGGGCTTAACATGGCGCGCATGATCGCCTTGCGTGCAGGTTTGCCGGATGCCGTCCCTGCTGAAACGATCAACCGATATTGTGCTTCCGGTGTGCAGTCCATTGCGCATGTGGCTGCCGCGATCCAGACTGGGCAGATCGAAGTGGGTATCGCAGGTGGCGCCGAATCCATGACGATGATCCCTATGACTGGATTCAAGTTCTCGCCAAATCCATACTTCGCGCAGGACCTGCCTCATTACTATACCAACATGGGGCTGACTGCCGAGAATGTTTCAGTAAAGTATGGCGTTAGCCGCGAAGATCAGGATGCCTTTGCTTTACGAAGCAATCAGCGTGCCACACACGCAGTTAACTCAGGAGTGTTTGAGCCTGAACTCGTGCCGCTGGATGTGGAAGTCATTGAGTATGTGAATGACAGGGCTGAGAAAAGATCATTTAAGGTGAAGCAGGATGAAGGTCCGCGCGCGGATACGAACCTGGATGCGCTGGCCAAACTCAGGCCGGCCTTCAAGGAAGGTGGAGTTGTCACTGCTGGCAACTCATCCCAAATGTCCGATGGTGCGGCGGCGGTCGTGGTGATGTCTGCAGAAAGGGCCATGCAATTGGGAGTCAATCCACTGGCACGATTTGTCTCTTTCGCGGTGGGCGGAGTCCCGCCGGAGTTGATGGGTATCGGTCCGATCGTCGCGATCCCGAAGGCCTTGAAGATTGCAGGTCTTTCCCTCGAAGAAATTGACCTGATAGAATTGAACGAGGCTTTTGCAGCGCAGGCGCTGGCGGTGATCCGCACGCTGGAGATGGACGAGAATAAGGTGAACGTCAATGGCGGCGCGATCGCGTTGGGGCATCCGCTTGGATGCACGGGTTCAAAACTTACGACACAATTGATCCATGAAATGGGGCGTCGCAAGTCCAAGTATGGGATGGTCACAATGTGTATCGGCGGTGGAATGGGTGCCGCCGCCATATTTGAGAATTTACAAAATTAATTACAAGGAGAAACAAGATGCCTCTTACAGTAGCACAACTTATGGAAAAAATGCCCGGCGCGTTCATTCCGGAAAAGGCTGCCGGGCTCGACGCAGTGATCCAGTTCAAGTTCACCGGAGCGGAAGCAGGGGAATGGTTCGCTGTCGTCAAGGATGGGAAGGTAGACGTCTCACAAGGAACTCATGCCTCCCCGAAGATGACTCTCACCGCCGACTCGTCCGATTACGTCAAGATCTTCATCGGCGAACTGGACGGCATGCAGGCGTTCATGCAGGGCAAGTTGAAACTTGCAGGCGATCTGAACCTGGCAATGAAACTCACCCAGATGTTCAAGATCAAGTAGCATGACAAAACTCGGAGTCTTACAAAACTCCGAGTTTTGGTACAATCCAGTCATTCTTTTTTCAGGAGTATAAATGTGGATTTCAGTTGGCTTTTTTCATACGAAACGTTGATCGCTTTCATCACACTTGTCGCGCTTGAATTGATCCTCGGTGTGGATAATGTGATCTTTATTTCGATCCTCGCCGGTAAACTTCCCAAAGCCGACCAGCAACGCGCCCGTACCACAGGAATTCTGCTGGCGGTTATCACAAGAGTCTTGTTGTTGTTTTCCCTTGCATGGATCATTAGCCTGGAAGAGCCGTTTTTTCAAATATTCGGGCTCGGTATTTCAGGCCGTGATCTGATCCTGCTGGCGGGTGGTTTGTTCCTGTTGGGCAAAAGCACGTATGAAATTCATGAGAAATTGGAAGGTGAAGAGGGCGGCACTTCGGCGCGGGTTGCCTCCACTTTTGTCAGTGTCATTTTTCAGATCCTGCTGCTTGATATTGTTTTTTCCCTGGATTCAGTCATCACCGCAGTGGGCATGGTCGACCACGTTGGCATCATGATAGTTGCCGTGATCGTCGCTGCGATCGTCATGGTGTTTACGGCAGGCCCGATTGGTAGATTTGTGGAGAACCATCCAACCATCAAGATCCTGGCGTTGAGTTTCCTGCTGTTGATCGGCTTTACCCTGGTAGCCGAGGGCTTGCACCAGCACATCCCGAAGGGATACGTGTATTTCGCCATGGGCTTCTCGGTCTTTGTGGAGATGATCAATTTGCGTTTGCGTAATGTCAACATCAAGCCTGTGGATCTGCGCGATGCGTATAAGGAAGAAAAGAAGCTGCAATCTCAGCTTGTTGCGATCAAGGCCGAAGTCAGACAAAAAGAAAAAGCAAGAGTGAAAGCTAAAAAGAAGTAAGCAACAAAAAACCTTGCAAGATCTAGATTGCAAGGTTTTTTGTTGACTCTATATTGAATGCGCGCCCCTGCCGCTTGGCCCGGTAATGAGCCCTCTTGTTTCAATACCTCGTTCTTCAAACACGGAAGCGATCCCGGTCTTTGCCTTCTCGGCATTTTCCGGGAGTACAAATGCAATAATCGACGGTCCGGCTCCGGAGAGCGCAGCCGCGCCGAATCGCTTTGCGGTTTTATAAGCAGACATCCCGGCAGATATATGTTTTAAACGATAGGGTTGATGGATGCGGTCGTTCATCACTTTTTGCAGCAGTTCAAGATCGCCATTGCGCAGGGCATCCACAACCAGTGCTGCGCGGCCGATATTAAAGACAGCATCGCTGCGCGATACCGATTTCGGTAAAACTGCGCGTGCCACGCGTGTGGGCCAATCCACATTTGGTTTTACAACGACAATGGTTAATTCGGGGACCTCATAGCGCCGGGTAATGATCTCCTCGCGCGCCATCACGGAAATAACTAGTCCACCAAAAAGTGCGGGCGCCACATTGTCCGGATGCCCTTCCATTTCCGTGGCGAGTTTTAATAATTCGGTTTCATTCAACGGGTTCCCGAGGAATTTGTTCGCGCCGAACAGCCCTGCTACAATGGCCGCCGCGCTGGAGCCAAGTCCGCTGCTTACAAATATTTCGTTATGGGAACGGATCGTAACCGCAGTTGTTTTCCTTCCACAGATTTCATATAAATGTGCAAATGCTTTTGTCAACAGATTTTTCGCGCTCTTATTGAATTTCTCGGCGCCTTCCCCGGCCACCTGGTAGGTTGTCTTTTCAGCAGCCTCAAAGGTGACTTCGTTCCAAATATTCAAGGCGAGTCCCAGACAGTCGAAACCGGGACCTAAATTTGCAGATGTTGCCGGGACTCGGATTTTTATCATCCCGACATTATATAATACCTGCGGCCTCAAAATGCATTAAATGTGCAATTTGCGGCCGCGCTAGGTATAATCGCCCCATTCTTACAAAGTGCCGCAAAATACCCAAACTCGAGGTAAAAGATTTAGCGCTCGATTTATTCCCAAAGTTTGGGAAATAATAAAACAAGCGGCGATCCCGGAGTTGACATGACCTATAAGGGCCTTATCCATCGTTATGGCAAGTTTCTTGACCTGCCTGCTCACACGCAAAACATTTCCCTGCTTGAGGGAAATACGCCGTTGATCCCCATGCCACGCTTGAGCAGGCAGCTTGGTTGTGAACTATTCATCAAATTCGAGGGTCTGAACCCAACCGGTTCCTTCAAGGATCGCGGTATGACAGCTGCCATAAGCGAAGCTGCGGGTCGCGGTGCGCAAACGGTAATTTGTGCATCAACCGGGAATACCGCAGCGTCTGCAGCGGCATATGCTGCGCGCGCTGGAGTGAGGGCGATCGTATTGATCCCGGAAGGAAAAGTAGCCGTGGGGAAACTTGCAGGTGCGATCGCCTATGGGGCAGAGGTGATCCAGGTACAGGGGTCATTTGACGACGCACTGTCGCTGGTGGTGGAGATCACACAAAGGACGCCGATTGCACTGGTCAATTCGATCAATCCGTTTCGAATTGAAGGACAAAAAACCGCGGCATTTGAGATCTGCGATGACCTGGGTGGTGCGCCCGATTGGTTATGCCTGCCGGTAGGCAACGCAGGAAATATTACTTCTTACTGGGCGGGATTTAAGCAATATAATCAGTTCAAAAATACCGGCCTGCCACAGTTGTTGGGTGTGCAGGCCGCTGGGGCGGCACCACTCGTATTGGGACATCCGGTGGATAAACCTGAAACCATCGCAACTGCCATTCGTATAGGCAGGCCGGCACGGGGCGAGGAAGCTCTCGAAGCGGCACAAGAATCGAAAGGTAGGATTATCGCGGTTTCAGACGAAGAGATTTTATCTGCGCAAGTGATATTAGCTGCAGAAGGGGTGTGGGTGGAGCCGGCGTCTGCAGCGGGACTGGCAGGGTTGGTCGCAGAGGCAG
>CAZJYB010000022.1:0-35390 GCA_964549865.1 uncultured Anaerolineaceae bacterium | reverse complement strand
CGAAAGTGAAGTCCAGGCGCAAATGAGTTTTCGTTCCTTACTTGAACTGGATGCCCGACTCTCCGACCAATTGTGTGTGGCCGAAAAGCCGGGTTTTTTACGCAATATCTCGGTCATCTTCGCTCACTCGGGCGATTCATGGCTTTGGGCCGCTGCGCTGATCACGGCCTGGTTCTTCAGTAATTCCTCCTGGAGACAGTGGGAAGTCGTTGAATTCTTTGGCATTGCCGGGTTGGCCGGCGTCGTATTCGCCATTAAATTCCTTGTGCGCCGTGAAAGACCTCGGGGAGATTGGGGTGGGATCTATCGCAACACAGACCCACACTCCTTTCCATCGGGGCACGCTGCACGCGCCTTCCTCATCGCACTCGTCGCGTCCACCCTTGCGCCATCAACATGGTTGGTTCTTGTTCTATGGATATGGGCACCGCTGGTGGCGCTGGCGCGCGTTGCCATGGGTGTGCACTATGTATCAGACGTGCTGGCAGGCGCAATACTGGGAATTTTAATTGCCGTAATTGGATCCCAATTTTATCTGCCACTGCATACATGGTTTACAGGCCTGGCCGGCTTCTCGTTTTGGTAGATCATTAACTCAAATGAAGATCCGCTCGATCACTTATTTTCTAAACCCCGGCTGGCCGCTGGATGAATCCAAACTGCGTGCCGCAGGAGAATTCCTTGCGAAGGCAAAATCCATGTATGAAGCCGGCGGATATGAAGTACAAACCACGCGCCTGGCAACCATCCCCTTTCCAAAATTATTGAACGGAAACACAAATGAAACGCCGCAGCTTGCACAGAAAATATCCGGGCTGCTGCCACACATTGGGGTGGCGTATGCCGCGCTCGGTCCCGCGTTGATCGAACATCCCGATAGTTACGCGGTCATCCCTGAAGCCATGGCTGCATCCCAAAATATATTCTTCGGTGCAGAAATGGCATCCAAAGAAAAGGGAATTTCCCTGGCCGCGATCCATGCCTGTGCACAGATCATTCAGAAGGCTTCGGCTATCACGCCGGATGGATTTGCGAACCTGCGTTTCGCCGCGCTGGCAAATGTAAAGGCGGGCGCACCGTTCTTCCCCGCCGCATATCACGATGACGATAAACCCGCGTTCGCGGTCGCGGTTGAATCGGCCGATCTTGCGGTAAACGCTTTCAATGCACAACAAACCATGCAAGGCGGGCGGCGCGCATTGATCGCTGAAATCGAAAAACATGGTCAGTCCATTGCCCGAATAGCGAACAAGGAATTATCGGGTATTCGGTTCGGTGGCATTGACTTCTCGCTGGCGCCCTTCCCGGACGACGCACATTCGCTTGGCAATGCAGTTGAAAAAATGGGTGTGCCCAGGATCGGGCTGCACGGCTCACTGGCCGCGGCCGCATTGCTCACAGAGGCGATCGAGCGCGCTGATTTTCCACACACCGGTTTCAGCGGTTTCATGCAGCCTGTGCTGGAAGATTCGATCCTCGCAAAACGCGCCGCCGAAGGGACGCTCACCATAAAAGATGCCCTGCTTTATTCTGCCGTCTGCGGAACAGGACTGGATACGATCCCGTTGCCTGGTGATACGACTGCGGAGGAGATCGCCCCGCTCCTGCTGGACCTGTGTGCCTTGTCCCTTCGATTGGACAAGCCGCTTACCGCGCGGCTGATGCCTATTCCCGGGAAAAAGGCAGGCGACGCCACGAATTTCGATTTTGCATTCTTCGCGAACAGCAAAGTAATGGCCTTGGATTCTGAACCGTTATTGCATCCATTTGCCGGGCGGGAAACCCTGCCGCTCCAGAAAAGATAAGGACATGTTTGAACTGTTATTTCTGCTTGGCTTCACCCTTCACAATCTTGAGGAGGCCATCTGGCTGCCGGGCTGGTCCA
Source organism: uncultured Anaerolineaceae bacterium (assembly GCA_964549865.1). GTDB lineage: Bacteria > Chloroflexota > Anaerolineae > Anaerolineales > Villigracilaceae > Villigracilis. The sequence continues at coordinate 33,505 of CAZJYB010000022.1, read as the reverse complement.
AATATGCCGGACGATTTTATCCTGAAGTAAAGCGGAATGAATTTCATTTTGCAGCGCTGGTGGTTACCGTCATTGGGTATCTACTCACCTTTTTCCATCTGACGACCAATAACATGTATGCTCAATACGCATTTTATGGCTTTGTCCTGATGATGTGCTTCAATGCAATATTCCCTCATCTGATCGCCGCAGTTGTTTTCAGGCGCTATGCCCCGGGTCTGCTAACCGGCCTTTTTCTCAACATCCCTTTTGGCGTGGCCCTGGTTCAAAACGGGCTTTCCAATGGAATATCACAGACATATCTGGTTATCACAACAGCGGTGCTCGGGATCATTTTCGCCCTTCTTATAAAACCCCTTTTCAAACTTGGCGGGCATGTTATCGATCCATACTGAACCAATCCTTTATTCCTCCCGCCAGTAATCCCCGCCTCCGCCTTCGCGTTTCATCAACCCACAACCGACAAGCTCGCGTCTTAATCTGGCGGTATCCTCATGATACTGGCTTAGGATCTCGTTTACCTTCTTCTCGCTGTATCGCCTGCCGATATCAAAGGATCTGACCACATGACGCAAAATGGCATCCAGTTTCTTCTTCTGGGCGGGGATGGTTTTTAGGCGTCCATCCCTGCGCGAGTAGTCATGGATCACTTTATGGTCGTACGCATTTGTATCCACATCCGCAATCGAAGCGGCAAGATTTTCCTCTGAAAATAAACTGCGCGACCGGCTCTCCAGTGCCTTTTTCTCCAGTCGATAGACATTGTAGTAGCTATCCGCTTTCGCGCTGACCAGGCCAAGCTGCGAGAGTTTCGCAAGATGATGTGAAACCGTGGGCGGTTTGAGGTCCAGCAGGGCGGCGAGCTCCTCCACGCTGTAGGGTTTATCAGAAAGCAGGGCAATGATCTTGATACGGTTAATATCTGCAAGGGTTTTTAGGAATTCAAGCATTTCGGTCATAGGTTCAGCTCCATAAATCTAATTCGATGAGCATCGAATTAGATTTTAGAGGCGAAACTGCCGGTTGTCAAGAGTATCGCGAAGAGGAAGCCGTTGAAGCAAATGGCGATGCAAATGAATCGGTTATAATTCTTTCGTAAGGGAGTTTGTTCCATCATCAAATCTCGGAGGTGACCGTGGATCTCTCGAAGCACGCGTTCTTTGAGGGAAAGATCGTCCCGCTTGCGGACGCCAAGATCAATATAGCCACTCATGGCTTTTTATATGGAACTGCCGTTTTCGGGGGTCTGCGAGGGTACTGGAACGAAGAGAAAAAGCGTCTCTTCGTTTTTCGTCCTTACGATCATTTCCGCCGTCTTTTACAATCAGCACGCATGATGGCCATGGACGTAAAGTACGACGAAGAAAGCCTGATCCAAACCGCGCTGGATGTCTTGAGAACGGACAACTGGAAGGAGGATGTCTATCTGCGCCCCACTTTTTACAAGGCGGATATGGGCATCGGTGTTAAACTGCACGACCTGAAGGACGAGTTTTGCATGTTCGTTATGAAATATGAAAAATACGTCAACAACGACACGAACTCCCATGTCACCTTTTCTTCGTGGCGGCGCGTTGACGATAACGCCATCCCGGCGCGCGCCAAGGTAGCCGGCGCATATGCAAACTCTGCGTTGATCAAGACAGACGCCAACCGCTCAGGCTTCGATGAGGCGCTTGTGCTCGACAATAACGGCCACGTCTCCGAGGGCTCGGCCATGAACATCTTCATGCTGCGCGACGGGGTTTTAGTGACGCCACCGGTGACTGATAACATCCTCGAGGGCATCACACGCCGCTCGATCATCGAGCTCGCACGCAACGAATTGGGATTACAGGTTGTGGAACGGTCGATCGACCGAACAGAGGTTTTCATCGCGGAAGAAATGTTCATGACAGGCACTGCCGCGCAAGTGGTGACGATCACAAAAATAGATCACCGCCCCGTTGGGAGTGGTGTGATGGGCCCGATCACCACAAAACTGCGCGCAGTTTTCGACGATGTCGTACGTGCGAAGAATTCAAAATACAAACAATGGAACGTTGAAGTGTAAACAAAAAATAACCGCCATGCTGGCGGTTATTTTTTATCAGTTATTCCCCGGCCTACAGCATCCAGGATGCGCTTTGGTTATTTCAACAGATCATGGAGCTCGGTGAACGACTTGATGACTGTGCAATCGGCTTCGGGGAAGAGTCCGCCCGGGTCGATCAACACAGGCGTCAGTCCCGCGAGACGCGCACCGACGACATCGGCATAATAATTATCCCCAACATAGATCGATTCCGAGGCAGTCGTCCCGGCCATTTCCAATGCACGCTCAAAAATGAGCGTATCGGGCTTGAAGGATTTCACCTCCCCGCCCGCAAGCGTGAATTTGAAATATGAGTCGAGCTTCAGGTCCTTTACTTCTTCATCAAACGGATTATCACGATTGGATACCACGCCAAGAACATAACCGGCCTGCTTGAGGGTACCCAACAGGGTGAAAACTTCATCCGGAATGTGCGATTCCGGCTTGTAGTTCAGGGCCATATACATGGAAGTATCCGGTGCAAGCGTTAAGGCCCGCTCCGGAGAGCAGCCAAACGCAACGAGCCGTCTGTGGCTGAAGTTGACCCAGAAGGCATCGCGATCCTTGTATTCCTCGAGATCCGCGCGGATCTCCGGCGAGCTGGCAAAATAATAATGTTCCCAACGCAGGGCGCGCGCTTTATCCTCCTGGGAGATCTGCAAACCAAGGCCCAGGGCATATTGCGCAAAAACCTGATCGCCGCTGGGAACGTTATAACGGAGTGTACCGTCAAAATCGAAGAGAACAGCTTTGATATTTTTCATAACCATGACATGTTGCAACGTTTTCGCGTTCGAACGTCATCCTCCAATATGCGACATTTCCACTTTGGGTAAAGAGATGGTGTTTTCAGATCTGATCTCTGAATAGCGATCGCCGCGTTTTCCCCATACGCGTGCGATCGTCTGTGAAATTTCCTCATCGCTCGCGCCGCCGCGCATTAGATCCCGAAAATCATGTCCTGTGACGGCGAACAAACAGGTGTAGAGCTTGCCTTCCGCCGAGAGCCGCGCACGGGTGCAATTTCGGCAAAAGGCCTGCGTCACGGATGCGATCACGCCGATCTCGCCGTTTCCATCCTTGTAGTGCCAGCGGCCGGCAACTTCGCCCTTATAGTTTGGGTCCACAGGCTCAAGGGGCATCTCAGCGTCGATCATTTTGACAATTTCCGCCGCCGGGACGACATCGTCCATCTTCCAGCCGTTGGAATGACCCACGTCCATATACTCAATGAAACGCAGGATATAACCTTTCTCGCGAAAGAAACGGGCCATGGGCAAAACACTGGCCTGATTAAGCCCGCGTTTGACCACCATGTTGACCTTGATCGGAGCCAAACCAACTGCGGCGGCAGCGTCGATACCATCCAGCACATTTTGTACCGGGAAATCCACATCGTTCATTGTTTTAAATACGTTGTCGTCAAGCGAATCCAGGCTCACCGTCACGCGTTTTAAGCCGGCATCCTTGAGGGCACGCGCTTGTTTGACCAGCAAAGCGCCATTGGTCGTCAGGGTGAGATCAAGATCCGGGATGGCAGACAGCATCGCAACCAAAAGATGCAGATCGCGCCGCACAAGAGGTTCGCCTCCGGTCAGGCGGATCTTGCGAACACCATGTAAGGCAAATATACCGGCCAGTCGTGCGATCTCCTCAAAGGTCAAAACCTGGTCACGATGCAGGAATTGATGATCCGGCCCGAAAACCTCCTTTGGCATGCAATAGACGCAGCGAAAATTACACCGGTCGGTGACTGAAATTCGCAGATCGTGCAAAGGACGGTTGAGGGTGTCTGTAAGAGTCATGATGTAAATTTTGATGCGATTATATGCAATTTCCTGCAATAATCGCTGAAACTGATGCGCAAATGCCAGGCTTTTCTCCAGGCAGGGTATATGATAAGCGAATTTGATTATAACAATATTAGATTAGCAGAGGGGGCAATTGACTCGCAATCTCAGCCGTGCTATTATGGGATTTGGTTTTATTCGCATTTTTTATTACAAGGAGTTATTGATGAGCTTTGAATTTATTCTTCGTATTATTGGCATGGTCGTTCTGGCAATCGCAGGCGGTTATTGGGGGTTTAGCCTGGCCAGATTTACTCCAGATGAAGCAGGTCGCACCACTTTAACTTTTTCATTGATCGGCGCGCTTGCGGGGTTGATCCTCACGCCATATATCACCACGCGCCCAGCCCGGACCTTGCGATCCATGCTGGGTAGACTTGCAGCAGAAAGCCTTTTTGCAGGTATGACCGGGCTGGTGGTTGGCCTATTAATCGCAGCCCTGTTGGCATTTCCACTTTCGCTTCTGCCTGAACCTTTCAGTCAGATCCTGCCATTTCTTGGTGTTTTGATCTTTTCCTATTTTGGCATTTCACTCTTTGTCATGCGCCAGGGCGATATCATGGGATTGCTCAGCGCATTAAGTGGACGCAACGAGGGCGGCGGTTCTTCCTCGTGGACAAATCTCAATCGCACGATCCTGCTGGATACCAGTGTCATTATCGACGGCCGTGTGGCCGACATCGCCAAGACCGGTTTTTTGCCCGGCACGCTTCTGATCCCCCGCTTTGTGCTCAATGAGCTTCAATACATCGCCGATTCACCGGACGGCATGCGCCGCCAGCGCGGACGCCGCGGCATGGAGGTATTGGCCGAGTTGCAAAAACTCCCCAGCATTCTCGTGCGCATTTCCGACATCAATGTAGAAGGCGTGCGCGAAGTGGACGATAAATTGATCGTGCTCGGCAAGCAACTCAAGAGCCCCGTGCTTACGAACGATTACAACCTGAACCGCATTGCCGAACTCCAGGGTGTCACCGTGCTCAACATCAACGAACTTGCGAATGCGGTGAAATCCGTTGTGCTACCGGGCGAAGCACTGCGCATCAACATCATCCAGGAAGGCAAGGAACACGGCCAGGGTGTGGGTTACATGGATGACGGCACAATGGTGGTCGTGGAGAACGGCAAGGATTACATCGGCGAATACATGGAAGTGAACATCACCAAGGTCTTGCAGACCGCCGCAGGCCGCATGATCTTCGGGCGCGTGGACGAAGACAACACGCGAAAGAAAAAGTAACTGGAAGTAAGCAGATTGCACAGATGCGGGTAAAATTACCGCATCTGTGTTTATTTCTTAAAGAGGCAATTCATGCTGCGCATTTACAACACGCTCACCCGCAAAACCGAAGATTTTCAAACCCTCGAACCAAACCTCGTCAAGATGTACATCTGCGGCGTTACGGTCTATAACGATGCGCATGTCGGCCATGCCATGTCTGCCCTGGTATTCGACATCATTCGCCGTTATCTTGAATATAAGGGGTATCAGGTCAAACACGTCATGAACTACACAGACGTGGACGACAAGATCATCAACCGCGCCAAACAACTGGGTGAAGACCCGCTCAAGCTTTCGCAGCGCTATATTGAAGATTATTCCAAAAACCTCGCAGATCTGCATGTGCTGCCTGCAACGTCCAACCCACAGGTCAGCAAGACCATGCCGCTTATCCTCAAGTTCATCGGGGGCTTGATCGACAAGGAACATGCATACCCCGCCCCGAACGGAGACGTATATTTTCGCGTCGAGAGTGATGAAGACTATGGCAAACTCTCGGGCCGCAAGCTCGACGATATGCAGGCGGGCGCGCGCATCGAGGTCGGTGAACAAAAACAGCATCCCATGGATTTCGCGCTATGGAAAGCCGCCAAGCCCGGTGAAATTTCCTGGGACAGCCCGTGGGGCAAAGGGCGGCCGGGCTGGCACATTGAATGTTCTGCCATGAACCTCGCCGAACTCGGCGAACAGATCGACATTCACGGCGGCGGCAACGACCTGATCTTCCCGCATCATGAAAACGAGATCGCACAGACCGAGTGCTATACCGGCAAGCAATTCGCGCGCTATTGGGTGCACAATGGCATGCTGCAGCTCAGCGGCGAGAAGATGTCCAAGTCGTTAGGCAATATTGTCAGCATCAAGGAGTTTTTATCGAAGCGTTCCGCGGACGTGATGCGCATGCTCGTTCTGAACGGGACCTATCGAGCGCCCTTGTTATTCAATGACTTCACACTGGACGCCGCGGAGAAGAATGTGGAGCGCCTCAAATCCGCCCTGCGACCTGCTTCGCCCACTTCAAAAGGACTCAACCCTGAATCAATTTCCTATCTTGCCTCCATAACCGACTCTGCCAAAGGCAACTTCACGGACGCCATGGACAGCGACTTCAATACGGCCGGCGCGATCGCCGCCTTGTTCGAAATGGTCAAGGCGATCAATACCGCGCGCGATAACGGTGCGACAGATGCTCAACTTAAATCCATACAGGATACCTTCCGCGAATTGACTGGAGTACTTGGCATGAAACTCGAAGATAAAAAAGGTTCCGATGACGCAGACAAATTTGTGGATCTGTTGATCGAAGTGCGGAATGAAGTGAGAAAGCAAAAGCTGTGGGCGCTGTCAGACCAGATCCGCGACCAGCTGAAGGAACTGGGCGTGACCATCGAAGACAGCAAAGATGGGGCCACCTGGAGATGGGGATAGGTTGGTTCGATAGTTGGTTAGTTTGATGGTCTTATAGTCAAAAACTTCCGAGATTTGAAATCTCGGAAGTTTTTGTTTTACCAATCCCGAAGGGATGGAAAGATTGTAACAATAGAACATGTCGACAAGACAACCCCGAAGGGGTGTCATAAGCCATCAAACCATGACACCCCTTCGGGGTTGAAAAAACGCCATCTACTACTATAAGAGTTTCATCCCTTCGGGATTACCACAACATTACACAAGGCAAGTTATTTACTGTGCGTTTTAATGGACTTTTGCAAACATGCATTTCAGATAAGCGCCCTCTTTGAAACCAATGGGATGATCAAGCGCATGCCCCGTGCGTTCGATCTCCGTCAGCTTGCGACCTATTTCCCCAGCTGCCTGATGAATGGACCCGAAAAAAGTTTCAGCGTCCACGCGGCTGGAGCAGGATGCCTGCACAAGCGTACCGCCTGGTCTCAAGACAGCCAGCCCGAGGCAGGTCAATCGGCGATAGGCGGATAGCGCCGCTTCGATCTGCGCCTGGTTTTGTGCGAACATGGGCGGGTCGATGATGACCATATCGAAGAGACGCCCCTGCAAATGCATATCAGCCAAAACTTCGAAGGCATCTTTGGCAACGATCTCATGGGGTACACTCATTTGATTGTGCTTCATGTTACGGACTGCGCCTTCGAGCGCCGGCGCACTCAGATCAACGCTGACAACTTGTGTTGCACCCCCACGCGCTGCATAGACGGAAAACCCGCCTGTATAAGCAAATACGTTCAATACTGATCTGTTCATCGATAATTTTTCCACGCGCGCGCGGTTATCGCGTTGGTCGAGGAAGAAACCTGTCTTCTGCCCATGGATCGGATCGCTCTCGAAGACCAGGCCATTTTCCCGGAAGAGAAGCGGGCCATCGGGCGCGAGGCCTGAGAGGGTCATCCCATCCGTCAAGCCGAACAGCAGGTCAGTCTGCTTTTGAAGGGAGCGGCTAAGTCGCAACATCAATCGTTCGGCTGGGTTTAATACTGCCAATGCGGAACAGAATTCTTTAAGGTGAGGGATCCATGCCGGGGTGTAAAGCTTCATCACCAGTGAATCTGCATAACGATCAATGACCAACCCGGGAAAGCCGTCGTTCTCCCCATGAACGAGTCGATAGCCGTCCGTATCGCTTTCCTGCAAAGGCTTGCGCACATTAGCAGCTTTGGCGAGTTTGTCTTGAAACCACTGCACGTCAATAGTTGCAGGCTGGCGATGCTGCAGAATGCGCACGCGGATCGGAGACGTTGGGTCATGTAGGCCGATCCCCAAAAAGCGGCGACGCGCATCGAAGATGACCGCGAGGTCCCCCGCCGCGCCTTCATGGCTTTGTTCTAAAATGGCCCCGTCAAAGATCCACGGATGCCCCTGCTTTAGCGCGCGTTCGGCCGCGGAATTGACCCGCAATGCGATCCGTTTTGTGGAAGGACTTGGTATCTGAGAAAATGAGGGAGCAAAGTTCATGATTTGTATTGTGTAGTATAAGCCCATTTAATTCCTTTCGTTTCTCAAGTAAAATCAACTGCATATGAAAGAACTGATCTATTCACGCAACGCTGTCTATGAGGTTCTGCGCGCCCGGCGCAGGGAAATTTTCGGGATCGAGATCGCCGATACCGCTCAGGAAAAAGGCAAACTGGTTGAGATCATCAAATTAGCCGGTGAACAAAAAATCAAAGTGAACCGTGTGCCGCGCGGCAAATTGGATAAAGTCCATGACAATCACCAGGGAGTGGTGGCCGAGGTCAGCAAATACCCCTATTCTGATGTTGTTGATATCCTGGATGCGGCAAGGGAAGAGCTACCTTTTGTGCTGCTGCTTGATTCGTTGCAAGACCCGCAAAATTTTGGCACGCTTTTAAGGACAGCCGAATCCATCGGCGTACATGGCGTAATCATCCCCCTTGCACGGACAGTGGATGTAACTCCTGCCGTGGTCAACGCGTCATCCGGAGCAAGCGAGCATTTACTGATCGCACAGGCGAATCTGTCTCAGACGATTGACGCGCTCAAAGAGAATGACATATGGGTCGTGGGCCTCGACCAGGCCGGGGCGGAGGTCGAGGCGAATTCACGTCACCTGCGCGGCGCGGTGGGGCTGGTCGTCGGTTCAGAGGGCGAAGGTCTGCATGAGCTCACGCGCAAGAAATGCGACATCCTGCTGAAACTCCCTATGCGCGGCAAGATCGAATCATTGAACGCGGCCGTGGCGGGGTCTGTTGCGTTATATCTCGCATATTTGAATCGCGGGTAGGGGCGACCCGCCCTACTAAATATTTCAATACCGAAGCGACCACGAAGGGTCGCCCCTACGACAACGGAGAACTCATGCCTCAGGCAACATATCATTTTCCAAAGGGATTTTTGTGGGGAACAGCAACCGCCGCACATCAGGTGGAAGGCAATAACACGAACAACAACTGGTACAGGTGGGAAGAGGAAGGCCATACCGTTGATAAATCCGGCCTGGCTGCAGATTGGTGGGGTGGGCGCTGGCGCGAGGACTTCGACCGCGCCGCGGAAACGGGGCAGAACGCGCATCGCCTGTCCGTTGAATGGAGCCGCATCCAGCCCACACCGGATACATGGGATGAAGACGCGCTTGAAAGATATCGCACGATGCTGCGCGGGCTCAAGGACCGCGGCATGACTGCGATGGTCACCCTGCATCATTTCACCGATCCGTTATGGCTCGCTGAACGTGGCAGCTGGGAAAGCGAAGATGTGGTGCCATTGTTCGAGAAGTACACACGCAAGGTGGTCGACGCGTTGAAGGAATATGTGACGCTCTGGTGCACGATCAACGAACCCAATATCTATGCGTTGATCGGATATGTGGCCGGCGCCTTCCCGCCCGGCAAGCAAAACCTGAAGTTATCCATGCGTGTGATCGGGAACATGCTGCGCGGCCACGCCGCGGCGTATCGGGCCATTCACCAACTGCAGCCGGAAGCGCGCGTGGGATATGCACTGCACTATAGACCGATGGTGCCGCGCACGAAGTGGTCTCCGTTGGATCGCCTGATGCGCAACATCCGTTACAGCGGCTTCAACATGGGCTTCCCGTCCGCAATATCCACCGGCGTGATGCGGTCACCGGTTGGCAACCAGAACATTCCCGAGGCAAAGGGTACGCAGGATTATTTCGGATTAAATTATTATTCTGTCGATACGGTCTGGTTCGATATCACAAGACCCGGGGAATTATTCTCGAATAGCGGCTGTCCCGAGGGGGCAGACATGAGCGAAAATAATTTCCTCGCCAACATCCCCGAAGGCATGTTTAGTTCGATCAAATGGATAGAACGCACCTACCCTGGCATACCCATCATCATCACCGAGAATGGCGTGGAGGATTCGCAGGATCGCATGCGCCCACGTTACCTCGCGCAGCACCTGCACCAGGTATGGCGCGCGGTCAATTTCAACTGGCCGGTCAAGGGATATTTCCACTGGTCGCTCGTGGACAACTTCGAATGGGAGCGCGGCTGGACGCAGCGCTTCGGCCTGTGGGGACTGGATATCGATACACAAAAACGCATCCGACGCCCCTCTGTGAATTTTTATGAAGAGATCTGCAGGGAGAACGGCATCTCCAGTGAAATGGTGCAGAAGTATTGCCCCGAGGTGTTCGACAAGCTGTTCCCGGTTTGATCGGGATCAAGTGAAGGAGAATTAAGCATGGACTTCAAAATACGGCTTGCGGGTTTGAATCAATTGTTATCCGTTATTTACGGGGATGACATGCAATTGAATAGTTTACTGGGCGAACTTGGGTTCGAACAGTCACAGGTCGAGGGATTGCAAGGTGAGCAGCTCGAGTCGATTGTTACAGAGTTTTTGGAGGTCGTCCACAAGCGACTGACCAGCGATTCCGGCAAAGACACGTATTATCAGATCCTCAGCCGCCGCTACGGATTGGACGGCGAAGCCCCGGCGCAGCTCTCTGAGATCGCCCAAAAAGAAAACCACAGCCCGGAATATCTGCGTCAGTTGTTCGAGGAGATCGTTCAGAGGATCCAGAGCAAAACATGGCAGGCTGAACTGCGCAAAAGCCTGAAATATATTGTGGTTGCCCAACTGGACAAAATGAACCAACGCCCCGCACGCGAGCATGTGGCCGAAAAATTGGAGCGGCTCACCAACCTGCGCGGTGCGGCGGATGTAGCCCGCCTGAATTACGAAACCAGGCGTGTCGAGATCCTTAAGGAGATCCAGGCCGAACTTGACGCGCTCGATTCGGAATACATGCCCGTGCTTGAATCTGCGGAAGAAAATATCGCCGCGCTCGAAAACGAGATCAAGACAGATGTGCTTCTCTATGGCGAAAGCATCACGGGCGGCTCGTATCGTGCCACCTACACCCAGGGACGTGTTTCATGGGATAACGAGGGCATGACGAAATACGCCGCTTCCCACCCGGACCTGCTTAAATTTCGCAAACAGGGACAAGCGATCGTCGCTTTACGCATCGTGAGCAAAGATTGAACCTGCCTGACGATTTTATTCAAACCATACAAAATGGATGGGGTGATATTGGAAAACAATTCCTTGAATCGCTTCCGCGTGTGACCGAGGAAATGTCCGTGCGCTGGGGATTAAGCGACGTGCGGCCGGTTTCCAACCTGTCCTTTAATTTTGTGGCCTTTGCAAAGCGCGCGGATGAAGATGTTGTCCTCAAACTTGGTGTACGGAACCCCGAGCTGGACAGTGAGATGGCTGCATTAAAGTTCTTCAACGGGGACGGTGCGTGTGCGTTGCTCGAACACGACGAGGAACGAGGCGCCCTGCTGTTGGAGCGTCTCAAGCCGGGGATCATGCTCTCAGAATTAGTCGATGACGACGAACGAACACATATTGCGGCAGACGTGATGCAAAAGACCTGGCGACCTTTGAAGTCAGGGAGCTTGCTCCCGAACACCCAGAAGCATACCCTGACGGGCACACGAGCTTCTGGACTCCATAAATTCATCAAATTATCCGATTGGTTCGATGCATTGAAAAGGATCCGCCCGCACTTCAACGGTGGGACGGGACCCTTCCCGAAAGACGTTTTGGAACGTGTCGAATCATCATTACCGGAATTATTCGCAGCGGCAGATGTGAAACTCATGCACGGAGATTTCCATCACTTCAATATCCTGTCGTCAGATCGCGGCTGGCTGGTGATCGACCCCAAGGGGGTGATCGGCCCTGTGGGATACGAGGTAGGGCCGTTCATGCTGAACCCATGGGATAGCATTTCGGACACGCGCCAATTCAGGGCACAGGCAGAGAGGCGGGTGAGCATCTTCTCGGAGAGACTTGGCTGGGAGCGCGAAAAGATCATTCACTGGGCCATGGCTCACGCCATCCTATCCGCCTGGTGGAACATCGAGGAGGGCATGCAGGATGAGTACTCGCTTCAATGTGCCCAATTATTTTCAGAGATTAAATAACACAACCTCCCTTTCGGGAGGTTGTGTTATTTTTTATCGTATTGCTAGGACTACATGCCAAGGGCACCAAGCAGGGTGAGGACACCGATGATCAGTGCCAATACCGCGCCGATCTTCCTGAACATGTCCGAGTTCAGGGCAGGAATAAAGGCAGCCAAACCGTACCAAATAAAGAACAACGCCGTAGCCCAGATAAGAAGCATAGCCATTTTACACTCTCCTTGTTTGTAGAATGGTCTGGCAGGATTGCCAGCTCATCAGTAAAAACACTCCTTCGAATTCAAAGTTTCGCATGGAACCGGCCTTTTATCCAGAAAAGGGGTGTGCTAAGATCCACGCCATGAAATCGCGCTGGGTGAACCACAAGGGTGTGCGCATCTTTATCTCCGATTTTTCCAATTTCGGCGCCGACGCGGCCGCCATGCAGGAGGAAGCGAAGGGCATCATCAAGCTGATCCAGAACGAAGCGCCCGCTTCCGTGCTTTCCCTGGCGCTCGTGGAGGGGACGAATGCAAACGAACACACTATGCGCGTGTTGCAAAACCTGGTGCCCGTCACCAATAAATACGTAAAAGCGCGTTGCATCGTGGGCCTGCATGGATTCCGCAAACACCTGATCACCGCTTTTGCTCGTATTACGGGCCGCGCCCAATTCATCATCTTTGAAACAATGGAAGAGGCGATGGATCATTTGATCGCACAGGCCTGAGCAGGCAGATACGCGTGAAAAATGAAAGAACCTTTCGCTGGGAGCGAAAGGTTCTTTATGTCCGGATCTTCCATCAAAAAGCCCCTTTTATCCCAAATGGTACAATAAAAACCATGGCAACGCTGAATATCCCCGCAGAATTTACATTGGAAAGAAAACATACATTCAACCGCACATCCCCCGTGCGCTGGATCCTCTCGCATACGCGCATCTATTGGGGGATCATTTTGATGATCTTCGTGGGCGCCATTGGCAATGCCGTACTCGCCGTGGTCGTACCAGTCTTGACCGGCGACGCGTTCAACGCCATGCTCAAGACCCCGCCGGATACATCCGTGCTTTTGCCGCTTGCGATCACGATCGCCGTTTCACAAGTCATTCGCGGCGTGCTTCAATTGGGACGCAACTTTGGCGCCGAACTCATGGCACAAAAAATGGAACGTGATATCCGCGATGAGTTGTATCTTTCCCTGCTGGGCAAGAGCATGACCTTTCACAACCTGCAGCCCGTGGGTGACACGATGGCACGCACCAGCAACGATGTGCGCGAGGTGAACCTGATGTTCAGCCCCGGTGTGAACCTGGTGGTTGGTTCATTCATGTTCATCCTGATGCCGTTATTCTTTTCAACGCGTTATCACCCTGCGTTGATCATCACACCGGTCATCTTCACGGTCATCTATTTCATTGCGCTGGCGCGTTATCTTAAACAGCTTGGGCCGATCACGGATGAAGTACGCGCAACATTCGGAAAAATGAACACACATCTCTCCGAATCGCTGGATGGTGTGGAAGTCATGAAAGGCGGGGCACAGGAAGGCGCGGAAGTCGAACGCTTTGTGGCCAATGCGCGCCAGGTACGGAATGCCTTCGTGAAACAAGGTGATCTCGAGGCACGGTATATTGCGAACCTGCTGCTCGGCATGGCCTATGCAGGCGGGCTCGTGCATGCACTGTTACTTTTTCGCGCAGGCCTGATCGACATCGGCGCGGTAATCGCGTATTTCGGTATTTTGCGATTACTCGAATTCCCCACCTTCACATCCACATGGGCTTATTCACAGCTCTCATCAGGATTATCCTCTGCGCGCCGCATCCTGGACCTGATCAATCGCGAGACGAAGCTCGACCAAAACGCCTCGGGGCGCACCTCAGCCATGCGCGGCGAGATCGAATTTCGCGGCGTCTCATTCGCCTACCCCAACGGTGAGAACGTGGTCGAGGATATTTCCTTCAAGGTCCAGCCCGGTCAAACAGTAGCCATTGTAGGGCAGACCGGAGCAGGGAAAACATCCCTGGTCAAGCTCATCAACCGTACGTATGACCTCACCTCAGGCCAGGTGTTTGTAGACGGCGTGGACGTGCGCGAGTGGAATCTGGCTGCGCTGCGTTCACAGATCTCGATCATCGAACAGGATATCTTTCTTTTCTCCCGCTCGTTGAGCGACAATATCGCCTTTGGCAAACCCGGCGCCACACGCGACGAGATCATAGCATCCTCCATCGCCGCGCAGGCACACGATTTCATCCTCGACTTCGATCAAACGTATGGGACTGTGGTCGGTGAGCGCGGTATCACGCTTTCCGGCGGGCAACGTCAGCGCATCGCGCTTGCACGCGCCTTCCTCACCGACCCACGCGTGCTGGTGCTGGACGACTCCACTTCTGCGATCGATTCCGCCACGGAAGACAAGATCCAGCGCGCCATTTCCAACGCAGCGCGCGGACGCACCACCTTCATCATCACCCATCGCCTCTCGCAGATCCGCTGGGCAGACCTGATCATTGTTCTGCGGAAGGGCCGCATTGTCGCCATCGGCTCGCACGACGAATTGATGAAAACCTCCGAGGCATATTCAAGGATTTTCAGGGATTAGCATTTCGGAACGCGGACTTGTGCAACACTTGCGCCGCACTGCGTTTGTTGCAGTGCAGGTGAGGCCCCTTTAGGGCAGTCCGCAATGCAAAGCAGACTGAAATCTGCGCTCCGCCAATCGTAAATCTAAAATCATAAATCGGAAATCAAAATGGGCTTCTTCGCTGGATTGAACGACGAAAAATACGACCGCCAGTACACAGACCGTGAACTGGTGCGCCGTATGATTAATTATTTCAACTCCCAAACCAAACGGCTGGGTATCGCATCTTTTATCATCATCGTGCTGGCAGCCATCGGCGCATCCTTTCCGGTGGTCGTCAGCCGCATGGTCGATCTGCTACGCAACGAGCCATCGCTCGCATCGATTGTATGGGTGGGCATCGCGCTAGTCATTGTGGGAGTCAGTGTCTGGGGATTGAACTGGTTGAGGCGCGCGTTGACCGTGCGCGCGGTCGGAGACGTGGTGCTGGATATGCGCGCACGCGCCTTCCGCGCCGCGACCGCACACGACCTCTCGTTTTACGATCAATTCTCCTCGGGCCGCATCGTCTCGCGCATCACGTCAGACACGAACGATTTCGGCCAGCTGGTCGTCATCATCACAGATGTGGCTTCGCAGATCGTGCAAGCCGTTATTCTGGGCGTGGTGTTATTCCGCACCGAATGGCGCCTCTCGCTGCTGTTGATGGCATTCCTTCCATTTATTTTCGGCGTGGCAGCCCTCTTTCGCGTGCTTGCACGCCGCGTGACCAAGCGCGGGATGAAGGCCATGTCTGATGTGAACGCGGCCATCAAGGAAACCATCAGCGGTATTTCCATCGCGAAGAATTTCAGGCAGGAAGAAAGCATTTTCAAATCCTTCGATGAATCGAACCAGCAGTCGTACCAGGTCAACGTACAGCGAGGCTTCGTGCTTTCGCTGGTCTTTCCCACGCTCAACGCGCTGGGCGGCGTCTTCGTTGGCATACTGGTTTACGTTGGCGGGTTGAATGCGGCACAGGGCATCGTTAGCATCGGCGCGTGGTATCTCTTCATCATGAGTCTCGATCAGTTCTTCTTCCCCATTTTAAATCTCACTTCATTTTGGGCGCAGATCCAGGGAGGCCTCTCGGCTGCGGAACGCGTCTTCGCATTGATCGATGCAGACCCGAACGTTATCCAGATCGACAAACAGGATGTGCCGCGACTCAAAGGAGAGGTCCGTTTCGAGAATATGCAATTCCGCTATTCGGATAAAGAACCGATCCTGACGGACTTCAACCTGCTCGTACAACCCGGAGAGACTCTCGCCCTGGTCGGTCACACCGGCGCCGGAAAATCGTCGATCGCAAAATTGATCGCGCGTTTCTACGAATACCAGCACGGACGCCTCTTGATCGACGGCCGGGACATCCGCACATTCGACTTAAGCCAGTATCGCAGGCAATTGGGCATCGTCTCACAGGTGCCGTTCCTGTTTTCCGGCACGGTGGCAGATAATATACGTTATGCCGCGCCGGAAGTGCGCGAGGAAGAAATGCTCAAGCTTGCGAGAAAGATCGGCGATGGTGAATGGCTGGAAACTTTGCCGGATGGATTACACACACAGGTGGGCGAACGCGGCAATCGGCTTTCGATGGGACAACGCCAGCTCGTTGCGTTGATGCGCGTGCTCGTGCAGAACCCCGCCATTTTTATTCTCGATGAAGCCACAGCCAGTATCGACCCGTTCACCGAATGGCAGATCCAGCAGGCGTTGAATTTAATTCTCAAGAACTCAACCAGCCTGCTGATCGCGCACCGCCTGTCCACCGTCAAAGCTGCAGACCGCATCGTGGTCATGCGGAAAGGGACGATCATCGAGCAAGGCAGTCACGATGGCCTGCTCAACGAGGGCGGTCATTATGCAGAGTTATACAACACCTATTTCAGGCATCAATCGCTTGCGTATGTGGAACAGATAAAAGAGATCGTCAGCAAATAAAAACCGCCCGAGATATTTGATACTCGGGCGGTTTTTATATTATGTTTATCTCGCGGGCCTGGAGGGTGGAGCAAGCAATTCTGCCAGTTGTTTTGCACCTTGTCCATCCGTGATCGCAAGTACCTCATCGTGCGGCTCGAGTTTGGTATTGCCGCGCGGCAGGGTGATCTGTCCATCCCGGATGATGGCGGCGATCACACATTGATCGGGCAGGCCCAGGTCCTTGAGTTCCATACCAACGGCTTTTGCCCCGGCGGGGACCTTTTCCTCGACCAGCGCATAGCGTCCGCGGCGAAGTTTGAGCAGGGTCATCATATCGCCCAGGGACATTTCCTCCTGGATGAGATGCGCGATCACATCGGCCTGGTTGATGGTTTCATCCACATGAAAGTTCTTGTCGAACAGCCATGCGTTACGCGGGTTGTTGATGCGCCCAATGGTACGGTTTACTTTGAACATGGTGCGAGCCAGGTAACACAGCACAAGGTTCGCAGCGTCGTCGTTCGTACAGGCCACGATGACATTGGCCCTGTCCAGGCCGGCTTCCTTCAGCACGGTAGGATCGGTTGCGATGCCCTCGTAGATCACTTCGGTGGGCAGTTCATGATGAAGTCGGCCAAGCAATTCACGACGATGTTCGATCAGGCGCACTTCGTAATCCTGTTCGAGTAATTGAGAGGCAAGTTGTGCGCCGGTGCGCCCGCCGCCAGCAATAAATACAAACATGGTTTATCTCCTATCCTTCCTGTATATGCGCACGCAAGGCTGTGACGCCATCCAACGTGGCGCTTACGGTAAGGATATCTCCGCTTTTCAATATGGAGTCTCGGGAGGGCAACTCGGCGCGGCCCGAGCGCGTCAGCGCAGCGACAACGGTATCGCCACAACCAATAAGCAGGTCGGAGAGTATCTTCCCTTCCCATTTATCGGAAATATACATCTCATACAGTTCCACTTCACCGTTCCCTGCCGAAAACACAGCGCGGAAACTCGGGTCGATCAGCAATTCCTGCACACGCTCGGCGCCCCAGGCCGTGGAACTGACAAGCTGCAACTCAAAAGCTTCAAGCATATCGCGCATGGCCGGGTCGTAATTGCGAACGACGACCTGCTTCACTTGAGGATAATGCACGCGCGTAATATGTCCGATGACCGCATTCATTGTGTCTGAGTTCGTAACCGCAGCGATGCCATCGGCTTTCTCCAGGCCGGCGCGGTCCAATGTGTCGGAGGAGAGCGCCTCCCCTTCAACGGTGCGCCCGCGAAAGTCCGGGTGCAGGCGGTTGAAAGACTTCTGGTCACTGTCCACCACCACTACATGATGTCCATTTTTGAAGAGTTTGAAAGACAGTTCCGCTCCCACTCTTCCACATCCTACCACGATGAAATTCATAAGACCATCTCCTTAATGCGTATCGTGTTCATGTACATGGTACGGCACATTCGTGATCACGATATCATGTTGATGTTTTAGCTGGCTGCGCAATAATTCAGCAGTGTTTGTATGCAGTGCAGCAGTCAATTTATTATCTGAAACGAACTCGGGCACAACGATCGTGATGGTTTCACCCGGCTGGCGTTGCTCGGAAATGTCGGCAATATAATCCAGCATGGGTTCGATGAAAAGACGATAGGGGGAATCCAGCATGACCATGCGAACGCCCTCTCCCCAGGTTTCCCACTTCAGGCGTACCTTCTCTGCATCCGCAGGTTCGGTAACGACATGCACGGCAGTCACATCATCAGAAAGCATGCGTGCGTAACGCAATGCAGATAACGTCCCCTGATGCACGCCGCTCACAGGCATGATCACGCGGTGACGAATGGTATGCGGCGGGATGATGCCGAAGTTATCCAGGGAGAGCTTCCTGGCCAGGTTATTATAGTGACGGTGGATCAACCACAGCATGCCAACCAACGCTGGAATGAGGCCCAGGACAACATAAGCGCCATCGTGGAATTTGGTGATCGCGAAGACCATCATCACGACCCCGGTACAGACACAACCAAAACCATTTAATAGCATTTTGGCTTTCCAGTTTTTTTCGTAAGTTAAAATAGACCCGCTTTCTTTAACCTGTTGCCCCTCTTTCAAGCGACTGCTTTTCCACCAGCGGCGCGCCATGCCCATCTGCGCCAGTGTAAAGGAGAGAAATACGCCGATCGCGTACAGCGGAATAAGGCGGGTGACACTGGCCTGAAACACAACGATCAAAATAACAGCGATGATCGCAAGCGCAACGATCCCCCGTGAATAGACAAGCCGGCTGCCGCGATACGTTAACTGGCGCGGCAGGAAACCATCCTTTGCCATCAGCGCGCTTAAGCGCGGGAACCCGGCAAAAGCAGTGTTCGCCGCCAGGATCAGGATGACCGTGGTGGCAAAGATCACCAGAAAATAAGGCAGTCCCTGGCCATTAAACACCGTGCGCGCCACCTGGGAGATAACCGTCTCGCCCTCAGAAGGCACTGCGGCGATCTTTCCTGTCAGGAAGGAAATGCCAAGGAACAAGCTTGAGAGGATCGTTGCCATCCAGATCAAGGTGATATTGGCGTTTTTGCTGCGAGGCTCTTTAAATGCAGTAGTCCCATTGGATATGGCCTCAATGCCTGTCAACGCAGCTGTCCCGCTGGAAAATGCATGAAGGATCAGGAACGGTGTGATAGCGCCAAGAATTCCATGAACTTCCATCTCGGGAGGGTTGACGACCGTACCCAGCGATCCCGAAAAAAATCGGAATAGCCCTATCCCCACGGTTACATACAACATAATGATGAAGAAGAAACTTGGGATGGTGATCGCCGCGCCCGATTCGCGAACACCTCGTAAATTAATGAACGTAATAAACGCCACTGCCGCGATCGCGATCTCCACCCGCAGGTCGTACAGATGAGGATAGGCAGACACAATTTGTGCGACACCGGAAGAAATAGAAACTGAAACAGTCAGGATATAGTCCGTTAAAAGTGCCGAAGCCGCGATCAACGCAGGCAACTCACCCATATTATCGCGCGCCACGATATACGCCCCGCCGCCATCCGGATATGCATTGATAACCTGCACATACGAGAGGGAGACAATGATCAAAAGGGCAACGATCGCCATCGCGATCGGAAAGACGTAACCAAATGCGATCGTACCGGCGGCTGCAAGGATGACCAGGATCTCCTGCGTGGCATACGCCGTGGAGGACAACGCGTCTGAAGCAAATACGGCAAGACCAATGGTCTTGCCTATTGTTTGATGAGCAGCATCTGCTGTAGATAATGGTCGCCCGATCAGCCAGGAACGAAAGGTCCGCGGTGGTTTGTAATCTGTAGCTCGTTCGATAATTGAGGTTTGTGAATTATCTTCGTGTTTGATCATGCATTCCAACTTGCAGGCAAAAATTATGCCCTCCCGGAAGAGGACAAGGACGGATTATAGTACAAATACGTTTTTTACGCTGGGATGGTTTCTTTGGGTTGCACAAGCGGGATCTGCAAACGGAAGGTACTGCCCCTGCCTAGAACACTTTCAACCCACACGCGTCCGCCATGACTCTCTGCAATGGAACGTACGATCGCCAACCCCAGGCCCGAGCCGGGCTGTTCACGTGCTTCACGTTGTTTGGCACGGTAGAATTTTTCAAAAAGACGCGGCTGGTCATCGGGTGGAATGCCAATGCCGGAATCTGCAACTTCAAAGACCAGGTGGCCCGTTTTTGTCGCCGCGCTTAAGTTAACTTTCCCGTGTGCCGGCGTATATTTAATGGCATTCTCCACCAGGTTATAGACCGCCTGATGCAGCAAAGCGCCATCCGCTTCCACGGCATGAGGCATGTCTTTTGGAAATTCAACGCTGAGCGCAATATCCTTTTCTGAAGCCTGCATCTGCAAAGCGCTCGTGACGCGTTCCATGATCTCCATTACACTCACGTTCTCGACCTCAAGCCCCACACCGATCTCGATGCGGCCCAGGTCGAGCAGGTTGTTCACCAAACGCGACATGTTATCCACACCGGAGATCATCTTCTTCACATATCCCTGCTGCTGCTCATTCAATTGACCGACCATTTCAAGCATTGTGGCATAGCCGCGCATGAGGGTCAATGGCGAGCGCAGGTCGTGACTGACCGTCGCGACGAACTCGGATTTAAGGGTATCGAGCTCCTTGAAATAGGTGACATCGCGCATGATGCAGACACGCGCGATCTGGCGCCCATCCACCATCACGGAAGAGGCCGTGGCAAGATACGTACGACCGTCGGCAAGTACCACCTCTGCAGATTGATTCTTTGTGGATGTATCCTGCAACAGGTCGAGCAACGACCTCAACTTAACGACCTTCTCGGTTTGCACAATGCTGCCTTCGATCTTCTCGATACCCAATGCCCTGATCGCGGATTGATTCGTCAACACCAGCCGATTGCGATGATCGGTCACCAGTACCGGGTCCGGCGTGGAATTGAGAATGGCCTCCAACTGCCTGCGCGAGGCCTCCACGTTGAGGAAAAGATGCGCGTTCGCAACCGCAAGGGCGGCCTGACCCGCGAGTGTAGTGACGAATCGAATGTTCGAATCAGAGAACATACGCGGCTGCTCAAAGCCGGCCCAGACCACCCCGTAATAACGGTTTTCATGTCGCAAGGCAACGGCCAGTAAAGCGAGCGGCTGCGGTCGCGCTGGGTCCAGCTCGAGCTCGCGCGAACGACCGAGGTTGGGGATGACGATCCTTTCCTGGGTCTGCGCGAGCGCGAGGATCTGCTCATCGAGATGGGCATATTGATCCTTCGCCGGGCCGGATGCAAAACGGGATGGTAATTCAAAAAATGTTTCCGGCAGGATCGACGGAGAGAGCACCACGCGCACGGAATTCGCGCCGATGGATTGGATCGCCTCCAACACTGGCTTTACGGAATCCTGCATCTCCAAACTGGAGGCCACTCCCTGGCTCACGAGCAGCAACTGGTTTCCCTCTTCCAGACGCGCCTGCAAGCTCACACGCATCTGCTCGAAGGCGCGGCGCAACTGACCGACTTCATCCACACCTTCTGTTTGCAAGGGATGATCAAGATTCCCCTGGGCGATGCGGTCCGCTTCCGCGGCCAGGGTTTGCAGCGAACCGGTCACCACACGCAATGCAATGCGCAAAGAGACCATGGCGATCACTGCGAGCAGGAGGATCATGATCGAAAGCGGGAGGGCAATATCCAGCGCGAGTTGTTGGGCTTCCCGTGCAGGGACCGTGAGCACGACCGCCCATGGATACCCATTCACGGGCTGATAATATTCAAACTGCCGCGTACCATCTGAGGCGGTATTGTCGTAAAAATCTACCTGGCCTCCACCTTCGCCAGTGTAAGGGGCCTTCAGTTGCTGCTTATCCGAGTGATAGATGACCTGCCCATTCTCATCCAGTAAAAGGCCATCGCCGCCGAAATCCTTCGTTTTGTCGATGGTCTCCGTCAAGGGAATGATCAGGGGATTCGTTTCCAACGAGGTACGCCCGATCAATACGCGTTGCACCAGGCCGGCATCATCCATGATGCTCACAAGGAACGAAACACGCGCGGAATCCTGTATCGATACCGGAGGGATCGAATAGAACTGTGTCAGTACGCCGCTTGAAGCAAGCAACAACCCGGATTCTTCGGCTGGGTACGGGCTGAAGCTTGCAGAATTGGGATATGCGGCAAGCACCGCGCCTGTACCTGCATCCAGAACAAACAACTCGTCGAAATATGGCACGGTCTGGATCTGCGAAGCAAGTATGGAATTTAACCCAGCCTCTTCCGCGCTTAACATACGCGGGTTCGAGGCAAGTTGTGCGGCAAGGTTCTGGCCTGATTCCAAAAAAAACGGGACACTTTGCGCGGCAGATTCACCCGCATTTGAAAGGCGGTCCTGCAGCATGCCGCGCGCGGCCCGGCCAGCCACGATCCAATCGCCAATCAACAGGGTTAGTAACAAAAGAGAGATGAAAGTACCCGCCGCGAACAGAAAACGCGATTCCATGCTGCGCTCTGACGGCGAAGGCTGTAAAAGCTGTTTGCCTCCCCACATCTCCGGGAATGTGATCGCGAAGATCTGTGCAACGATGCCTCCCACAAGCATCTCGCCACCAAAAGCGAGTGTCGCCATGCCCGCGTTGCTCAGGGCAAAATCCAAACGGGCTGTGGCGGGTACGAAAATATCAGGGCTCCATTCGGTGAATAAAGCGCCGATCGTATAAAACAAAAGATGGAATGGGATCAACAATAACGCCGCGGCCAGCGGCTGGCGTAATAACGTATAGACGGGCGTTCGAAATCGTTGACGCGTATTCATCGCGAACCACGCGCCCAACAACGCCAGCTCGAGAATCGAGAATAGCGAATACGTATCCAATGCCCCGCGCAAGAGTCCTGCAAAGGCGCCCAACAAAGCCGCGCCGAATGGGCCGAGCAAACCGCCACCCAACAACCAGGGAATGGCGGAAAAGATCATCAGTGCAGAGCCAGGTGCATCGGCTGGCACCCCGGGCAAAGGTCGGGTGGAAGCGGACGAAAGTCTTATTCCGATGAACAGGCCGGTCAATACGGTCAGGATCAAAAAGGCAACAAAAAATCCCCACTCACGTCCCTTCCATACGGGCTGGTAGGCGCGCCAGCGAAACAGCCCAAGCACCAGCAAACCAAGCAATGCCAGCCATACAACCCAACCGGCAAGAGTGGGCGGGGCGGGAAAAGCAATGCCTGCAAGAAGCGTGAACAGGAATTCCATTTTGTTGGATTATAGCGCCAAACAATTATGAGCGGAATTACAAGATTGTTTGCAGGCTCATTAACTCATCTTATGCGGCTAACCCCGAAGGGGTGAAAAGACTATAAAAGCACAATAATCAATAACTCAATCCCGCTGAAGGTCCCTCGCGACACTTGCGCCGCACTGCGTTTGTTGCAGTGCAGGTGAGCATCTCGTAGAGGCACAGGGGGATGGGATGTCACAGGTCTTTTACAATCCCTGACACCCTTTCAGGGTTGGTTACCATGCAATCTTAAGGCCATAATTGTTTTACCCCTTCGGGGTTTCTTGAGTCACTTCAGCGTAAGGTGAGTTATTCAGATGATGAATAGGCCCCGTGATACTTCTTCGGAAGCAGATCTGCGAGCGCCTGCATGATGAGACGCGTCCCATCGTTCATCGCTTCACGCCGACCATCCACCTGTTCGGCCAGCCTGAAGGGTTTCCCCACTTTTAGTTTCACCGGCGCGCGGCGAAATCTTTTTATGTGACCATACACATTCTCATTCTCTGTGCCGATGATGGCAACCGGCAAAATTGCCGCGCCGGATTTATATGCAAGAAATGCCGCGCCGCCACTGCCTTGCTCCAGCGCGCCCGTCAGGGAGTAACGCCCCTCCGGCGCGATGATGATCACGCGACTTTCAGCGAGCCCATCCAGGGCAGCGCGCAGCGCACGTTTATCCGGCCGGCCGCGATGCAGCCAGATCACGCCATACCAATCCATTAATTTTCCAAGAACGGGAAGATCATATAGCTCGATCTTGGCGAGCGCATCCGGCGGAAATGGCAATTTGGAGATCAGTGCAGGCACATCCGAATCCCCAAGATGATTGATAACTACAAGAGTTGGACCCTGCTGCGGAAAATTTTCCAGTCCCTCTGCGGAAACATTCAAAAGAGTCCGGACAATAAGTTTTACCAGCCCATGCGAGAACCCACGAAAAGCACGGCGCGCACGCGTTAAGGGTGCCAGACGCGTGAGTTCAGGCCGCCAAAATTCTGTTACGGGTTTAGGCTGGGGTGATGGCTTGTCCTGCATATACGCCGTGATATTCCCGGGGAAGTAAACCTGCAATATGGCGCATCACAAGATCTGCATTACGCTGGCGGACTGCGCGGCGTTCCGCGCCTTTTTCGTCCACGAGAGGAAAGTGGATCGGTTTGCCGATGCGCATTTCAAGCGCAGGTCTTTCACCGCGTCTGGCGCGCTGCCAAAAGTCATCTGTTGTTCCGAGAATCCCCACTGGAACGACCGGTACTTGTGCATGTTCGATGATGTAGCCAAGGCCGGGCTTTGCACGCTGCATGGCCAGTGCATGCGAACGCTCGCCTTCCGGGGCGATCGCCAGCGGGCGTCCCAACCTCAAGATCGCCACGATCTTTTCAAGCAAAATTCGGTCGTACTCACCATGATGAACTGGAACAACGCCATATAAAGAGAGGATCGTTCCCTGTCCTTTTTTTCTGAACACTTCGGCTGCGCCAACGATCTCCGGCAATTCGGGCCAGAACGAAACCAGGAAGGGCGGGTCGAAGATCGAGATATGATTCATCGCGATCGCGTAAGGTGTACCCAGGGGCACATTGCTCTGCCCAACCATTTTTACGCTGCCAAAAATGCGAAAGATCAGTTGAAACACAGGCCGCATAAAGAGGCGGTTTATCCTTATACGCAGTGGCACGCGATAATTCTTTATTTGCATAATTTCATGACCTGCTCAAAAACATCATCCGCATCCAGTTTGTCCGAGTCGAGGATGACCGCATCGTCCGCCGGCCGCAACGGGGCCACCGCGCGGGTCGAGTCAATATGGTCGCGCTCGATCACCATCTTGAGGATCTCCTCATAATCGGCTTTATCGCCGCGCGCGATCATTTCGTTATAACGACGTTTGGCACGTTGCTCCGCGCTCGCATCCAGGTAGACCTTGAGATCTGCTTCCGGCAGGATAACGGTGCCGATATCGCGGCCAACCATCACCACCCTACCGCGCAACCCAATGCGGCGTTGTTGTTCGGATAATGCCTTGCGTACGCCGGCATAAGCCGAAACAACTGAAACATTTGCGTCCACCTCAGCGCCGCGCATTTCCCAGGTGACATCTTTTTCGCCGATGACCACATCACAGGCACGACCATCGTTCTTTGATGGAGGCCGGATATCGATCTGTGCTTTTTCAGCAAGCTCGGTGATCGCGGCTTCGTCGCGCAAACTCATATCGCGCTGCAACGCGATCCACGTGATGGCGCGGTACATCACACCCGTATCAAAGAATAGGTAACCCAGCGAGTCTGCAAGCCTGCGCCCAAGGGTGGATTTACCCGACGCAGCAGGGCCATCCAATGCAATGATGGAAGGGGGAGTTTTTTTACTCATGACAGGGTCAGCTTACGGAGAGGGCGAAAGCGAGGAACTTAGAAAGAGATCTTCGCGCGCCCATAGGATAACGATCTCGCCAGTCTGTGGCATTTCGCGATAAGCCAGCCAACGGACCCAATCCCCGGGCTGCGCGAGCTCCCATGAGGTGACCAGCCTCCAGTTAAAGTCCTGCCCGCGATAGGAAGCCGCAAGACCCGGGTCACCGGTAGAGCCAGTGACCACAAGCTCGGGCGCAGAAGCAATATCAAGAACATCCACCACAACGGGATGATGTTCACGAAGCGCCCACTCCAACGCAGGAGAGTCGACACCATAAATGATCACGGAAAGCGCGTTATCGTAACCGTTGCTCCATTCAGAGAGATCGTCCACAGTCGCTTCCAGCAATTGCGCTTGTTGGGGAACATCCTGGGGCCACCATAATTCCGGGCGGGAGATCCCATGCAATCCCGCGGAACCAATGGCACCGCCAAGCCCCAGCACACCCAGCCCAAGCCCCAATCCCCAGACCGCGCCGAATTGCGCGACACGAATGGACCACCCGAATGCAATAAGCAGGAGGCTGAATATAAGCAATATGAATGAACCGATCACAAGCCATAAACGCAGGTTATAACCAGGCTGGCCCGGAGCCATCCAAACCAGGCCGCTGAAATTCAGCCAGCCAAAGACCCAGAGAAAGGTCGTCAGGAGAATTGCGCCGATGGCTTCATTTCGTTCCTCGGGCCGAATATCCATAAAGCGCGCCAATCCCAAGGCGGATAACGCCCACAACGGCATCAACATCCAGGCCAGGTCGGCAACCTGCCTGGCCGGGTAAAAGACGGCAAGTAACAATGAAACAAACAACCAAATGCTCAATGGGATCACGCGCCAACTTCCTTTTGTCCACCCCCGCGCAATGACCATAATGGAGAGCAAAATCCCGAACGGTTGATAAGCCAGCAGGGAAATAAACAACCACTCTGTGTGCATATTGGATGGGGTGATCCAGCCGCTTAAATACGAGGGAATGGAGGCCAATGCGGCGCTGAGCCCATTGGGAGCAATGAAGAAGAGGCTGCCTGCTGTAACAAAGGTGATACCCAATGGAATCAAAGCTTCTTTAAAATCGACCCTGATGGGTTGAATATAGGCGGCCTGATCTTTGGAAGAAAAACGAGGCCCCACTAGCTGGTAAATGGCCCAGGTAATTCCCAGGCCCAACAGGCCGGACCAAATGGCAGGCCCGCCAAGCAGTGCCAGCGCGGCAAATGCGCCTGCAACGCGAGTTCTTTGCTGACTCCAAAAACCCAACGCAAGGATAAGGAAAGTGATCGCAAGGATCGGGCTGCCCGCCTGGCGGGAGATCGCTGTAAGGCCCGGGTCGAAGGCGATGAAGAAGGCAAGGATCAGGCTTGGGCGGGGTTTGAGGCGATCTGCAAAAAGAAGAGGTGCGAACACAAGCGCGCTTCCGGCCAATGCAGGGATAAGTCGCGCGAGAAAGTTCGTCCCACCCCCATAAAGAAAAAACAAGGGCGTGGTCAACATGATATACGCCGGGTGTGGGCCGAGCGCAGGCTTGAGTCCCTGCGAGACCTGAAGAGCCTGCAAGGCGAGATCGGCCTCGATGTCGTTGAGGGCCATGGCGCCCAAACCAACAAGACGCAGGCTGAGAGCGAGAAGAAAGGCCAGCCCGTACAGCCAGCCTTCGTATTTGAAGTGTCGATAATTCATAGGGCTATTCTAATCCGTTTCGGCAATAAAGAATTAATTCTGCTGAACTTCATAAATGACCACGTTTCCCTGCTGGAAAACGGGCTTGAGATGGGACATGAATTTCTCTTCATTCAACGGGGCGACTCGTTCGAGGCCACCGATGTAAATATAGCGGATGTCATATTGATCGATGATCTGTTGGGCCTCCTCCCAGCGCGCGGTGGCGTACAGTCTCATGACGTCGTCACGACGCGATCCCTGAGGAGCGAAACTACCGCGCCATTGCGCTTCATGACCGGGCCAGCCTAGCACCGTTTGCAGACCCGTATAGGTGGAGATACGCGCGTAAGAACTATATCCGTCTCCAGCCGCTTCAGCGATCACGCCATTGGGCGCGTTGCGCAGCCACTCGATCGCGGCGGCTTCGTCTGGATTCTCGCGCCTGATCCGATCCAGATCATCCAGAGTATATCCATCAAAGGGTTTGAAATTGTTCGTCTTGGTCATCAGGCTCAGGCAGGGATAAAGCAGGCCGCAAAAAATGACGATCCCAATCAATACGCGGAAGAGCACATCCTTCACCCCTTGCAGGTTTTGAAGCACATAGGCAACACCAAAGGATGCGACCAGACTCCACAAGATCCAGGCCTGATAATAGAACTTGAAAACAGTGTTGATACGATAACCAAATTGATCGCGCAGATACACAAAATCAGGGGCGAGGATGAGAATGGCGCCAAGAACGGTAAGGAGCAGGACAAAACCAATGGAAAATGGAGGATGGGGGATGGAGGATGGGGGATGGTCTTCGCTTTTCGGCCTTCGATCGGCAGGAAATAGAAAGGCCAGGGCCGGGATCAAAACTGCCAGCATGGTGACGAGTCCGCCGATATAGCTCAGCCGCCGCAGGGAGGTTGCGCGGAAAAACGTGGGGATGTCCATTTCCTGGGCAGCAAGTACAGAAAGGATAAAGTCCTTATCAATATAATAGCCGATGATCCCGATCAGCCACGAAAGGATCCACAGGAAGAACACAAAACCAAGTCCCAGTGAAAAGCCAAGTTTCCAATTCGCGAGGACACGTGCGCCTCTCCACAGATAAAGCAGGCAGGCATAAATGGGAATTAACAATGTTCCCCACATCGCCCACAGATGTGCGCCACGCGAAGGATACATCACGCTTGGCAAAAGGCCACCCGCCTGCGAAGAAAATCCAAGATAGAAAGGCAGATAAAACAAAACGGAAGTGATGCCAAGCGGCAAGCTCAGCAGGAACAAATCTTCGAGGCGACCCCAGCTCCAGCCATCTTCACGCGCCCGCATGAACACGTAAGCAAGCACGATCAAGGTCGCAGCGACAAGAATGTCCCATGTGTTTAGGAAGGCCAGGCCGCCCAGCACAAGAGCGGAAAAGAAAAAGCCCTCGGGGTTAATATGTAAACGCGCACGAAACAAGTTGATCTGGCCGCGCCACCCGCCGAGGAAAATATGCAAGGCCACCGCGATGGCAAGCAAGGCAAACGGGATCGCCAATACGTGAGGATGCAAGTCACCCAGCAGGAAGGAAAAGAACGGAAATTCGTCGATCACTTCCAGCGGATTATGAAGCATGTCATAATCCTGCATGACGCGTGACGAACGCCACCACCACCAATGACGAACCGGCATCCACGGAAATGGCTCAAGGGGAGGCGATGATAGATCCTTTATGTCCAGCCAGGTCCAAAAATTAAAAGTTGTTGTGTTAGGCAACCAAATGAAATTGGAGCGATCTATGCTGTTGAGCCACTTCCAAAATGTACTGTCTTCGGACCAAAACAATCCGCGCTGATACAAAACTTCAAGCAGAGTTCCAAAGTTCGAGACAAGCAAAAGAAAAAGCGGGGCCAGCAAAGCCGATACTGAATTATTCAGTTTGGAGACGGTTCCGTCTTCGCGGACTTTCGTCAATAAATTGTACAGAATGCCATACGAACCGAGCGCGCCCAGGGCAAAGACAAGCGAGGTCATCAGGTTGTGTGCCATGCTGCCCGGAATGCCGGTCAAACGCGCAAGCATGGCCGTGATGACATACCCGAAGTAATAATAGGAGATCGCATAACCCGAAAGCCATGGGTCCTGCGGAGGGAACGAGGGCGAGCGCATGATGCCGCTGATGAAAGCCAGCTCCATTGGCTTTTCTGTGCTGGCCAGTTCTGAGTTGGCCGAACGGACAAAGGCCATGAAGCCGAACGCGACCAGGAAAAGGATTTCCGTTGTAAAAACAAGAGGCAGGTTGGACCTTAGGAAATTTACGATTTCGGATCTACGATTGACGAATATCCACGCGCTTATTCCAACAAGAAGAGCAAGCGCAAGTAAAATGCCGCCAATGTCATTCTGTGCAATGCCAAACGAAGCGAACAGCCAGAAAACATATCCCCAGATCAACAATCCCATGGTGCGCGAAAGCGCGAAGCCTCTATCCGCGAGCGCGTGGAAGAGTCGATACGCCAACGGGAAGGTCAGCCACCCAAGCAAACTTACAAGGATGTACCAAAGGATGAACGCGGTCATGCCATGGATGGGAGAATGAATGTTCCATCGGGACCAGATACAAAGTCCACGACAGAAGCGACCGCCGTCAGGTTGATGGGGCCATAGATGTGCGGGAAAGAATCGGATTCGGAAATGCCCGCGGCGGGAGCAGCGGCCGGCGCTTCCCACTTAAGCCCGGGTTTGAGCTTTGCTTCGTCGATCACCAGCAATACAAGATCAGTTTTCCCGCGATAGAACGCGTTCGCCACATGCAGAACCTGCGTTTCGGTCGAACAATGAATAAATCCTTCGGCCTCCAGGCTGGGTGCAAGATAATGACCGCGCGCCTGGGCCTCGCTCCATGCAGTGCGGGATGCGACGTGCAGGATCATTCAATGACCTCGTAGATCCCCGTGTTCTGATCGCGATAGACCTCGCGCCAATATGTGCCATCGAATTGATCGAATTTCGCAAGACCATCCGGTAGCCCCTCCACAAGCGGGTGTACATTACGTTCCAATTGACCAACAATAATATATTTGACATCGTACTTCTTAAGGAAGGCACGCGCCGCTTCAATATCAGTTGTCGTGTAAAAAACACCAATCGCATCTACACGGTCGGTAATCAGGTTGGGTGGTATCAAGGCACGCTGCTGACGCTGGTGAAAGTTCCAGCCAACCACACCCGGCAGGCCGCTGTAAATGGTGTAACGCGTACACCAGCGATATTCCGAACAGTTAACTTCGACAATGACGGGCGACCCCTGTACATTATCCTGCAGCCAGCGGATGGCGCGATAGTCCTGGCTCAGATCCATGGTCTGGCCATCCCAGTGTTCTGAATAATTCATATAGGTCATACTGTCCAGTGTGTGCGGTGCGCTGGGAGTCAGGCGGTCGCTGATCTTGTCGGTGGTGGCCGTGAGGGTGAATAGGAATGCGCCAACCAGCAATACATACAAACCGGTCTGATAAATTGCACGCCAATGCGCTTTCCATTGTGTGAAGGCCGGCAGCAACCATGCAAAGGCGGCGGCCGCGCTCACAGAGAACAATATCCATGCCTGCATGTAGATCTTAAAGATTGTGTTCATCCGCCCAAGATCGCCGACCAGCGTGATCACTTCCACTGCCAGCGTGAGCGCAAGAGCGGTGCCGATCATCAAAAGGACGGCGCGTTTCATGCCAGGCATATCCGGGCGGAAAAGCAAAACAGCTGCCAATGCCGCGAGCGGGAGCGCCAGCCAACCAACCTTGACTCCTTCGTAGGCAAAGAATGCAAGCAAGGCAATAAACGTGGCCAATGCGATCTCGATCCAGATGGCGTAAGCGCGCAACTCCTTCAATTTGGAAAGAGGTGTAACTGCCATCCACTCATGCGCCTCCCATAGCAGCCAGGCTGTGATGATAAAGAGGAACAAGCCCCATTGTGTCAGATAGGATGCGAGCGGTGTGCGGGATGAAGTCCAATGAGCTACCTCGCTATAAGCCTGGCTGTACCAGTTAGTGAACGGAGAGTACATCAGGGAACCAAGGATATACAACCCGGCTACAAATGCGGCAGAGAACAGGGCACGGCCGAGCCAATCCGGCAAATTGAATCGACCCTGCCATTCAAAGTGACTGTTGATGGCATATAGGACCGCCAGCGCTGCAAACGGAAAGAACGCGTACAGGTCCCAGGTATTCGTGGGTTTTAATGCGCCCAGGACAAGCGCACCAATGACAAAAGTTGTCACCCATTCGGAGCGGCGCATGTGTGCCTGGGACTTAATGAATGACACCGACCACGCAATAATGAACAAGGTCAATGGGATCACGAGCATGTGTGCATGTAAATCACTGTACAAGAATGTGAATAACGGGAATTCGGTGATCTCGTTGCCCGGGCCGGCCGGGATCACGCGGCTGGGATTCCAATACCAGTCCCCGCGACCGATCGGTAACGTGGCACCCTCGAACATCCTGCCAAGCCCTTGGATTGCCCATATCCAATGCTGAACAAAAGTAGTATCCGCGGGAATACCTCCGCCTGGAGCTGCGATCCGTTGAAGCGAGTTGAAGATCAATTGCAGTGTGCCAAGGTTACCCAGCAACACGGCCATTATCGAAGCAGCCAGGCCGGAAACGAGGCGCAGGTCAAAAATTGAAGATTTGCGCCCATCTGCATTCAGCTCTTCAGTTTCGCTGATGGCATTTTTTTGATACCCGGCCACACCGTTCGTCCGCAGGATCGCTTCGCTGATGCCGCGAACAACGGCGGCACGCCGTTGCGAGACGGCAGAATACGCAACGGCGAACGCGCCAATTGCAACCAGCGCGAACCAGGTGGGCAAAATAAAGTTAAAGGCGATGGAAGGCACGATACCAAGCAACTTTAGCGGTGTGGCAGCCAGTACAAATCCATAATAGTAATAATTGATATAGCCACCCGCAAACCACGGGTCATACGGCGGGAACGATTCGCTTTTCAAGACCGCGTTGAAATACGAGAAGTCCATTGGTCGTTCGCCGCCCTTGGAAGGATGCCATAGATCAGAATTGCCAAGGCGGATGAGCAGGTCTATCAGGAAAAAGAGCAGGAAGATGATCTCCACGAGGACAAAGAACTTGCGATTTGCCTTCCACTCCTCACGGAACTGCTGCCTGCGATTCATCCATAAGGCCATGCCTGCCACTGCCACGATGACGAACGCCACACTGACGGAGGCACGCGTATATGGCAGGCCAAGCGAGCCTCCCATCCAGGAAAGCCAGGCCAGCAGGACAATGCCCACCACGCGGCCAAGCGGATATGCATGTGGCCCAAAACCACTTAATGCATAGCGCACGATCGGATATACAGCCAGCCCCAGCAGAAAAATAAATGTATACCAAACCAACGCCCCAACCACTGGATATTTATTTTGCACCCAGTCATAGTCAAATAACTCAGACCATGTACCGCCAGCGCGTTGTTGAGCCAGGCGGTCCGCGGGCAGCATTAAATCCTTGTAAGCAGCAGCCTGATTCGGCAACAAATGAACAACGCTGGTCAGATCGACAGCGCTTAATGTCGCGGACAATTGTGCAGAGTCAAATTTATCTGTTTTCTTGAAGATCATCGTTTTCGGATGATCGTAGAATGTGAATGCCTCCTCTGCAGCCTGGTCGTTGATCACAAGCGGGCCGAGCGTGGGGTATGACTCAAATACCGCCACCAGATCAAACCCAAGCCTGCCTTCATATTGCCCCACTTGTGCTCCACGATAACACGCAATGATATCCGCGTCTTCAGGGCAACCAAGCAGTTCGCGATAATACAATGTCGTCAGCGGATAGCGTTCGGGCAAACGCGTGATCTGCGCATATTGATGATTGGTGGGGATGATAATGTAATCTGCCTGATCGAGTATTGTGGTGAAGCGGGCCAATTTATCGGCATTGTCATCCCAGTACACTTCCAGGGTCAAATCACCATACATGCTTCCGAAACCATCGT
>CAZJYB010000021.1:0-35674 GCA_964549865.1 uncultured Anaerolineaceae bacterium | reverse complement strand
AGCCGCGTTGCCGTCTCGCACCGGCGTGCCGCCGTTGTTCTCGGCATCAGCGAAGCGATCCTGCGGACGAACGGTAAGCGGGGTCATTTCACGGCGCTTGACCATGCCGCTAATGTCAAAGAGCAGGATCGGGAGCAGCCCGAGCGATGCGTGGGGCTTGATCGCTGCCGCCAAACCAAAGAAAAACCCAACGAGTAATCGATCCCTGAGAGTCAGGTCATCACGCATGCTGATCCACAGGGCAGATGCAATGCAGAGCAGCAAAAGATAATCGCGTTGAAGCGACATGGACGGGCCGCCCTCGAGATATTTCAACCCGAAGAGCAGCGCGGCCGCAAGGGCCGGAATTTTCCCAAAGCCGCGCATGAATGAGTATGTGATCGTGAGCAGCCCCAGCAGGATCAAAAGATCGAGAATACGGATGCGAAAGCCGTTGAAACCACTCAGCACCCCAAGCGCATAATAAGCTGCGTAACTGCCGGGCATTTGAAAATCGAAGATATCTCGATAAGGCGCGCGGCCTTCAGCATGCATCAGAAAGGCTTCGTAAAAGAGGGGAGCTTCATCGTGTGCGATGGGCCATTGTATGGAGAAGCCGGCCTGGGCGATCAGAAGCGCGGCGAGCAGGATGATAAGGATATTCGAGACGCGGCGCATTATTTGTAAATCAATTTGAATCGTTCACATACGAGCGGCATTTGTTCGCTAAATTCCCTGCCGATCTTGGGAAGCAGGCGCGAGAAAAAATTAGTGTGGGCTGCGCGCCAATACTGCAGCGTGAGATCGCCTTCGCCTTCCGAGCGGGCAAAATCCTCATCTACTTCGTCAAAGCGGCGGAGACTGATCTCAGTGGTTTCAAGAATACAGATCGGATCGCCCGCACCGTCCAGGGTGATCGAGATGGACCCCACCTCGGGAATCGGATTTCCTTCTGCCTGCCATTCCCACAGCGCGGAGCATGTGCCTGTCTTGATGCCACTTAAGACCAGCGCGCCGAGTTCATCTGCCAGCTGCGACTTATCGCCAAATGGTTCGGGGATATATGTTTTGTCATGATAAGGCGAATCAGCCGGCAACGTCGCGAGAAAAGCAGCCCAGTATTCCTCGATATTTGAGGCAGGCATCTTAAACGAATTCCCCGCCGGTGACGTGCTGGTCGATCAATTCGCGTGTGGTTGTGAATTTCAATTCCACATACAGGCGTTGAAAGCATATGCCGCTTCCCATCAACACCTTGCGACCATAATAGACGCCTTCTTCGTACTCGATGCTCAGGTCGTTATCCAGGTCCACGCGGCCTTCGATGATCTCGGCACAACGCATGCATCTGACAGAGAAGGTGTAATAACGCTTTTCCGGTTTGGCGGAAACTCCCCTGAAAAGTCTTTGAAAAAAACTCATCAAAACTCCCATTTCTTTAGAACATCCATCGCCTTGTAATGAGTGAGGTCTAATTGTAACGGCGTAATGGATACATGGCCTGCCTGCAAGGCGCCATAATCGGTGCCGGGCTCGTTTACCCCGCCGGGCACCTGGCCGCCGATCCAGTAATAAGGTTTGCCGCGCGGATCGATGCGTGTATCGAGTGCATCGTGATAGACGCGTAATCCCTGCCGCGTGATCATGAATCCCTTCAGTTCACTCTCCTTCAAATAAGGGACATTGACATTTACTATCGTACCCGCAGGCAATCCATACGCGATCACTTGTTCAGTCACGCGACGTGCCACCGAAGCGGAGCATGAATAATCCAGGAGGCCTTTATATCCTTCGGGGGAATCCAGTGAAACCGCAATGCCCTTCACGCCCGCGATCACCGCTTCCATGGCAGCGGTGACAGTGCCTGAATAGGTCACATCATGCCCGAGGTTTGCATTGGGATTAATACCGGAAATAACGAGGTCAACCTGTTCCTTGAGCAGGCCCAGCAAACACAAAGCCACGCAATCCGAGGGCGCACCGTCCGATGTGAACGCAGGTGTGCCATCTGCAAGCACGGTCTCGCGTACACGCAAGGGACGTTCCATTGTTTTTACGTGTCCTGAAGCAGACCAGTTCTTATCAGGTGCGAAGACTGTTACTGTGCCAAGTTTCCGCATTTCCTGGGCAAGGGCAAGCAGCCCAGGCGCAAATACACCGTCATCGTTGGTTACAAGAATATTCATGATCGATTTCCAACTTTAAGATTTGTTTTGAGATTATAACTCGCATGGTTCAAGCCTTCTGGAATTATTCCTTCGTGTATATAAAGGTACCAAAAGCCGAATCGGCAGTTCACACTGTGCCTACACGCCACCTTGCAAACGCCTAAATTAATAGAACATACGAGCGATACCATATAACCGATTCTAGTTATAATGAGTTATCAATTTTGCAATTCAGTTGATATTTTTTCATCTCCAGGTATCGAGGCTGAAAAACATTTGGGCGCGGAATCTAATACAGACCAGGATGTAAAAATAGCACCCCCCCTGACAGAGTTCCGGGTCAGTGAGGGCGAAACTGTTTTTGTAGAGCTGGATGAGAATGTATTACTCGAGCCGGTCTCCCCGGAGTCGTACGATCTCAGCTATACCTGCCTGATCATTCCCCGATTTCCCTCACATATTTTAAGGGGTGATATTGCCCTGTATTTACCGAAATGGCTGCAGCAGATCTGCGTTTCCTATGGCTGGCGGCT
This sequence comes from uncultured Anaerolineaceae bacterium, assembly GCA_964549865.1. Taxonomy (GTDB): domain Bacteria; phylum Chloroflexota; class Anaerolineae; order Anaerolineales; family Villigracilaceae; genus Villigracilis. The sequence continues at coordinate 32,994 of CAZJYB010000021.1, read as the reverse complement.
GGGATTTGCAAATGTCAATGAGCAATACTTCCAGTGGGCGATCCGCGTATCCCCTTCCGTACCTCCCGGCTATTTCATGCAGGTGATACGCCACCAGACCTCCATATTTACTTTTGATCATTTTGCACGTTTCAAAAAAGAGAACTTAATGGGCGATTTCTGGGCGCCGGGCTATCTGGTCATTCTCGGCATGCGTCCACATCCCCCACAAATGGTCGAACAATTTATCCGTCTTACCCGACGACAACAGGGAATAAACAGATAGCAGTTTCGATCCACATTCGAATGCTGAAGTGAGCAGATGTCTGACATAACACTACAACGGGTTGGAGAGCTTTTACGCGGGGTATTTGAAATATTGTGGAACAGGCCGGAGGGGTTAAGTGCAAAAGAAGTACTGAAGCAAATTCCCGAGATCATTAAATTAACTGAGTACGAATTAAGCCCTTCTCCATCGACCAATGCGCCGCGTTACGAAAGGATCGTTCGCCTCGCGACCATTCCACTTGCGCGTGCGGGCTGGCTGATCAAGAATGACAAGGGCCGCTGGTTCATTACCGAGGAAGGACGCCAGGCATCCAAAAGATACGGGAACGTGCAGGATTTCTACAAGGAGGTCCTGCGGCTTTACGATGAACGCAGGCAGATCGTTCCAGAAAGCGTAATGACCCTCGAACTCGCGCAGGAAATGGCGTGGGAACAGATCAAAAAATATTTGCTGCAAATGAAACATCAGGAACTGCAGACGCTGTTTGGGGAGCTTTTGAGTACAATGGGATATCACATTGCATGGAGTGCGCCTTCTGAAAAACAACGCGGGTTCGCAGACCTGGTCGTGCAACTGGACCCACTCGGGTTGAAAAACAAAAGGATCTTTGTACAGATCAAGCACAAGGGTCAGGCAGTTACCGTTGAAGGATTAAAATCGTTTTCTTCTGTTCTTGGCGCCGATGAGTTCGGCATCATCTTTTCAACAAGCGGCTTCACAAGCGAAGCAACACAGGAGCTGAACGCCGCGGCTCAAAAGGTGAATACGCTTGACCTGATGGCCTTTTTCGATCTTTGGAAAAGATATTACCCGGAATTAAGCCAGGAAGCGCGTGCGCTGTTGCCTTTAAAAGCCATTCATTTCCTTTCGATCACGGAATAAACCAAAATGCCCAAAGCTTCCAGCTCCTCAACTGATAAGACGACCCCGGGTCTTTATAGCAAGGCATTCAAGGAGGGGATCCTATCCCTGATGGATGAGATCAAACTTGCCTTTCAATGGGCCAGGCCAAGCATATTGGTGGCCGTACATCATGATGGAAGCGCCGGCCAGGAAAAAGCCCGGGTACAGTTAAGAAAAGAGATCGAAGCGGTCGGCAAAAAGGTGCGGGACATCGAGGCGGACAGGGAAAACCCGAACCTGATCCAGTCCATATTGAAATCTGCGGAGCAAAAAAATACCGTGTTCTTTGTCTCTGGGATCGGCGGGAAAGGAAAATCTGAAAAAGAAGATATTTATCGGGCCCTGAATTTTCATCGCGAGATGCTGGTGGATAACCGCATCGTTCTGGTCCTGTGGCTTGCTTCAACAGAAGCGGCAGAAATTCCCCTGCTGGCACCGGACTTCTGGGCCTTCCGCCACCGTGTGGTCGAATTCGCACCGGACCGAGGTCCAGGGAAAAAAACCTCCTCCTAACCATGCAAAACCAGACTGTAATTCTTTTGTTCGCCATCATTGCCACCCTTGCCATTGGGCTGGCCTTATTTTATAGAAAAAGAACACCGCTAAACAGGACCATCACGCGCGATGCTGTTGTTCAGGGCATGGACGATGGCTGGATGGTGGTGGATAACCGCAACATGATCGTGGACCTGAACCGTGCCACAGAGGAAATGATCGGTCTGCCGCGCGAAAAGATCTACGGCCAGCCGATCAATACGATATTGACGGACTGGGCCAACATCTTCAAGACGCCAGAGTCCATTAAAGAACTGGATATGCGCCGCAGCGTAAAATCGCAGAACGACTGGCGCTATCTCAATATCCGCATCTCGAAATTAAGCGACAGCAACAATGTAAACTTCGGGCATTTGATCGTCTGGCGCGATATCACCAAGCGCAAGATGGTCGATGATGCGCGTCAACGCGCCCGCGATGAGTTGTTCGTTCTTTTGAACGCCATTTCGAGCGCGGCCAGCCATTCCATGAGCCTGGAGGAGTTCCTGTCGGAATCCATTTACCAGATCATTTATTCCTTCAGGAGCCAGGCAGTCGGGGTATACCTGCTGGATGAAAACAAAACGGAGGATGGGCAGGCCAAACTGTCCCTCAGGGCGCATTTTGGCATTCCGCCGGAAGACCTCAAGACCATTACGGATCGTTCGATCACTTCGACCATTACAAAATGGCTGCTGGAAAACCACGAAAATCAAACGCTGGTAGTGGAAGACATGCACGGGGACGATCTACATATGTATCCCATCATCCAGAAAATGGGCTTTTTACGCATTGCCATGATCCCGCTGGTCGTTATGACCCACCAGAAAAGCGATATCCTGGGATGTTTATGTCTTGCCAGGAGCGAGGACATTCCATTTGCACAGGACGAGATCATCCGCTTAAAAACCATCTCTAACCAGATCGCCACGCTGATCGACAGCGATCGCCGCCGCCAGTTCGCGATTGCCGTATCAGAGCGTCAGCGTTTGATGAGAGACCTGCACGATTCGGTCAGCCAGAAGCTTTATGGATTGCTGGCACTCACCGAGGCCGCGCAGGCCGCATTGGAGGCCGGTTCCGAGATTGACCCCCCACAGGTGCTCTCCCGTATCGGGGAAAATGCGCGTCAGGCCGTTCGAGAGATGCGGCTGTTCCTGTATGAAATGCAACCCATCGACCTCGAAGAGGGACTTGTCTCCGTGCTCCATCACAGGCTGGCTGCCGTGGAGGGTCGCGCAGATATCAAGGCGCGTTTGCTGGTCGATGACAACATCACGCTGCCCAAGGATAAGGAGATCGCCCTGTATTTTATTTCGCAGGAGGCCCTCAACAACATCCTCAGACACGCCCATGCAAAAAACGTTTCCATCACCCTCAAGCAGACCCGTCAAAATGTTATACTTGAGGTCAATGATGACGGAAATGGTTTCGACACGAACAATGTCGAGGATGGCGGCCTCGGATTGCGCAATATGAGAGACCGCACGTTGAAAATGGACGGCAAGTTCAAGATCGCCTCCAAATCCGGCAAAGGCACGCAGATCTCCGTCACTGTACCCAGGAAGAATTAGATCATTATGACCGTAAAACCGATCCGCATTATCGTGGTTGATGATGAAAGCGTGGTGCGCGATGGTGTCGTCGCGATCCTGTCCTTTCAAACAGATATGAAAGTCGTTGGCGAAGGGGGCGATGGACTCAAAGCCGTTGAACTGGCGCGCCAGATGAAGCCGGATGTCATTCTGCTGGACATGGTCATGCCAAAACAGAACGGCCTGGAGGCCATCCCGAAGATCAAAGAAGTATCGCCGTCCTCGCGCATTTTGGTCCTGAGCAGTTTTCAGGAAAGCGACCAGGTATATCAGAGCATAAAGGCGGGTGCCTTGGGCTATCTGTTGAAAGATGCAACGCGTGTACAGCTTTTGCAGGCCATCCGCGATGTGTCCAACGATCAGGCATCGATCCAACCATCCATCGCAATGAAAGTGATCCATGAGATCAATCATCCCTCCGAATTGATGTATACGGCCGATCCACTGACACCGCGCGAAATGGAGACCCTCAAATTGATCGCCCGCGGCATGAGCAACCAGGAAATTGCCAGGGAACTTGTGGTTCACGATCGCACCGTGGCAAAGTACGTCAGCAGTATCCTGGATAAATTGCATCTTGCAAATCGAACACAGGTGGCCTTATACGCCATTCGTGAGGGATTAGCCGGACAAAAGAAGGAACAAAAGAGCGAAGAAAAGAGCGAAGAAAAGAACGAACAAATGAACGAAGAAAAGAGCGAAAAAAAGAACGAAAAAAAGAACGAAAAAAAGAAATAACCCAAGCAACCTTGCAACCATTTACGCTCGCGCAGGGCCTGCGACCCTGCGGCTGCCGCGCAAAATACGGCGGTCACACATCCTACCTCAGGGTAGACCGCCTCTGAGTCTGAGCATGATGTGAGTATTATGATTAAAAGATCATCATGGCCGCGCCTTTTTTCAGGCGCGGTTTTGTTTTAAATATTCACAAGCGGGCATTCGTTGCTGGAAATGACATGGTCATTTTTCCCCATTTACCCACCGACTTTGGGCATAAATGGTTGAGATGAATGGCCTGTTTTCTTCATTTCGTAAAACTCATGTGATTCTTATAATACGTATAGAAATAAAGAACACGCACGACCTGCAGACTCGTTAGGAGAACCAACATTGTTTCTTGGACAGCACACCGACGAAATAAAACAGAATAACCGTCTGCCACTTCCAACTGGTTTCCGCGAACTGATTTCGGGCGGCGTTTACCTGACGCAGGGATTTGATCGAAATGTGTTGGTACTCACAAAAAGCACCTTCAAACGCCTGTATCAGCACATTACCTCGTTGAATATCGCTGACCCGCTGGCTCGAACGTTTTTACGAATGTTCCTGGGCACCGCAAATTATGTTGAAGTGGGCAGGGATGGTCTGCTTTCCATACCGGAAGGATTGGTACAGTTTGCAGACCTCACGAATAAAGTGGTCCTTGTTGGGCAGGGCGATTATTTTGAAGTGTGGTCTGTGGACCACTGGGAAGACCAGAAGATACAACTGAAGGATTTTCAGGCAAATGCGCAGAGATTTTCTGCGTTCACAATCGCAACACGCTGACATCAAACGAAAACAGGAACCTGATAATGAACAAAATCCGAGTGCTGGTTGTTGAAGATCAAAGTCTTGTACGTGAAGGCATGGTGGCGATCCTTTCGCACCAGCCCGATATCGAGGTGGTGGGTGAAGCCCAGGATGGGATCGAGGCAGTGCAGGTGGCGCGCAAGTCCAAGCCCGATGTCATCCTTCTGGATATGGTCATGCCCAGGCAGGATGGTCTGACCACCATACCCAAATTAAAAGAAATAATCCCGGCCGCAAAGATCCTGGTGCTCTCCAGTTTTGCCGAGAGCAATCGCGTGTACCAGGCTGTAAAAACGGGCGCGCTGGGATACATGTTGAAGGATACGCCGCGCGTTCAATTGCTGCAGGCGATCCGCGATGTGGCAAAGGGACAGGCCTCCATTCATCCTTCCATCGCCATGAAAGTGATCAATGACTTTGAAAACAAATCCGGAAACAATGAATCGGTCGATCATCTTACAAATCGCGAAATGGAAACCCTGCGCCTGATCGCCCGCGGCATGAGCAACCAGGAGATCGCCACAACGCTGGTCGTCCACGAACGCACGATCGCCAAATATGTCAGCAGCATCCTCAACAAACTGCACCTGGTGAACCGCACACAGGCCGCGCTCTACGCGATACGTGAAGGCCTGGCCACCGCGGTCAATTAGTGGATGGGAAAAAATGACCAGCGCGTCCACACCCGCTGGTCAATAGTCCCTCCACAAACAGACAATCTTATTGGATTTCGAAACAGGCATTGTTTTTCTATAATGAGCGCATCTTTCAAAGAGGCATGATGAACAGTTTTGATTATTTGATCGCATCGAACTTCGACCGGGCCTGGCTCAACTTTGAGCTGGATCTGCCGCTCAAACCCGGACCGAACGGTGAGACCAATCCGTTCTACATTGACCGCCCCAGCAACCCGATCCATGAATTGACGGATGCCCTGCTGGCGCCTTTCTATCGCCCTCCAAAATTCTTCTTCTCCGGCCATCGCGGTTGTGGCAAGTCCACTGAATTATTACATTTGCTCAGCAATACCGAGATACAGACAAGATACTGGCCGATCAACTTTAACATCCGCGAAGAAACCGACATCATCGACATTGACTTCCGCGATGTATTGCTTGCCATCGGAAGCCGCCTCTTCCGTGAATACAGAAAAAAGGGCGGCCAACTGCCGGAACAACTGCTTAAGGAGTTGAACAGTTGGAAAGGCAAGGTGGAAAAGGAAATCTCCACAGTGCTGGATGGACGATCTGAATATGAGATCGGCGCTTCCGTGGAAGCCTTCTTCCTGAATGCCGGCATGAAGATGAAGCTTGAACCGGCCACCCGCGTGGAAATACGTCAGGTCATCGAAAACGACATCACCGGTTTGATCGCCATCATCAACAATATTGTCGCGGCCATTTATCACCAGGAACGCCGCATCCCGCTTGTGTTGATCGACGACACAGACAAGCCCGACCTGGAAAAAGCACGCAAGATCTTTCACGACCGCCGCGAGATCATGATGCAGCCCAATTGCGCGATCGTGTATACCGTTTCCAGTGCGCTCTTTTACAGCAAGGAATTCAACTCGATCCGCGACCAGGCGCTTTTCCTGCCAAATATCAACCTGCACCCGATCACCGATATGCGGCAGAACAACCCGGAAGGGTATGCCACCATGGAAAAATTCCTGGCGGTTCGCATGGAACCCCGGCTGATTCACCCGCAAGCCCTCGAACAGGCCATCACCTATAGCGGCGGCGTATTTCGTGAACTGGCACGCATCGTGCGTACCTCCATCGGCCGCGCCAGAAGGCGCAAAGCCGATCAGATCGATATACATGACATCGAATGGGCCGCCCAGGAGATCCGCAACGAGTACAAGCGCATCCTGGACGATGAAGATCTGCAATTGCTCAAGAAAGTACAGCAGAACAAACAACTCGAACACACCGAACGCATGCGCACTTTGCTGCAACTGCTGGCCCTGCTCGAATATCGCGATCAGGAGAACTGGTGCGATGTTCACCCGGTATTGAGGAAAATGTTATGAGCGGGCCAAACGCCGTTCATCGATCGCTGGTTGAATCTTTTGATGAGCGCGTCGAGATCCTCACCAGGGAACTCGAACTCGCCATTCAATGGAATCGCCCCTCCGTGCTGCTGGTGCTGTACAACTCGGAATATGTACGCGCGGATGTTGAATCGGCCCTTGAAAATTTCCTCATCGAACAGGGACAGAAGGTCGTAAACGTCGATCTGAATGAAAAGCCCGGCTCGCAGGTCATCAAATCCATGCAGGACCTCGAAAATGTAGAGAACGTCGTTTTCTTCGTCACCGGCGCAAAAAGACCGCCCATGCAACAGGCCAATCTCTTTATGGAATTCGACCGCCACAAGGATATCCTGAACGCCAAAAACATCCGCCTCGTATTCTGGCTCACACAAAACGAGATCTCGCGTCTTGCTTTCTGCGCGCCCGGCCTGTGGGCCTGCCGCCAGCGTTTGATCGAATTCGTCGATGCACCGAAACCCGAACAGATCCTGCAAACAGCCATCGAGACTTCATGGATCGGGACCGGAGAATTCACCGACCGATACGATGATACGGAAGACAAGATCAGCCTGCGTGAATCGTATCTGAATGAATTACCTGAGGCCGCCGAATCCACATCCGCCCGCGCGGACCTGCTGTTGACCCTTGGGGTGCTGCATTGGCGCAAAGGCGATTTCGAAAAAGCTGAAAACTCCCTGCGAAGGGCGCTTAAAGCCGCCATTCAAATGGAAGACAGCTGGTTCGAAGCGGAATGCTACAACGCCATTGCGCTCGTTAAATCCAGCCAGGGCAAGAACGACGAAGCGATCGACGATTACAAACGGGCCATCCATCTCGCCCCTGAACAGATCTTTGTATGGAACAACCTCGGCAATCTGTGCATGAAGATCATGCGCAACGATGAAGCCATGCTCGCCTTCCAAAAGGCCCTCGAGCAAAACCAGAAGGACCCTGTGGCATGGTGCGGGCTCGGAAATGTGTATTACAAGATCGGCTACATCGACGATTCGATCAGCGCCTATCGAAAGGCGATCGAATACGCACCCACCCTGGCGCATCCATGGAACGGACTCGGCGATGCCTACGCAAGCGTCGGCCGCGATATCGATGCGATCGCCTCCTATCAAAAAGCGATCGAAGCCAACAGAGAATTCGTACTGCCCTGGCTGCGCCTCGCAGATATCTACTGCCGGCAGGGACGCAATCGCGATGCGATCAAGGCATTCCAACGCGCCCTGTATGTAGACCCGAAGAACAGCCAGGTATGGAATGAACTGGGCCTCATGTATCTCAAGATCGAATCTTATGAAGATGCAGTGGCAGCCTTCTCAAAAGCAAGCGAGCTTGACCGCGGTTTTGCCTGGGCGTACAGCAACCTTGCGCTGGCTTATGCAAAACTGGGGAACCATCAACAGGCCATCACGCTCTCGCATAAAAGCCTGGAAATATTCAAGGACGATGCCGATAAAGCTGTGGCTTGGAATCAACTGGCAAATTTCCATCGCACGGTGAGCGATTACGAGAACGCCATCCATGCGTACAGGATGGCAGACAAACTCAGTGGGCACATCGTAACAAATGTCTCTGAATCCGCTTCAGCCGAACTCGAAGCTGCCTCTGTTCCCCCTACGAGGACGATGTCGAGGGCCGATTCACAACCGCAAGCGATTTCCGTCCCGGCGGTCGTTCAAAAGGAAATGGAAACAGCTTCACAAACACGCGATACCTCCGCACCGATCTGGCTGTTCACAAATACGATCAACCAGAACGCCCACGTGACAGATCACGATCCAAAGGACGCGCTATGGACGGAGCACATCATCCCGGAGGAATTGCCCATGCCCGTGAGATCCTCGTTGTATTCACATCCGATCACAGAATCTGTTCTCAACCCGCAGATCGAACAGAAAACGAACCAGCCCGATTTCCCCATGGATGGAGAAGAAATGACTGAATCAACCAACCCCACCGTCTGGAATGAAAAGGGGAATATCCACTTTCAAAACGGCGCCTATGAAGATGCCATTCGCGCGTACAACAAGGCGATCGAGTTGGACAGCTCATTCGGCTGGCCCTACAGCAACCTCGCGCTGACCTATCTCACGCTGGGCAAATTCGCCGAGGCCATTCTGCTCTATCAACGCAGCACTACGCTTCTCGAAACGGACATGGAGAAGGCCGCGGTATGGAACAGCCTGGGCAATATGTATCGTCACTTGAACGATTACGAAAATGCCTTGAATGCCTATCAAAAAGCGGATGACCTGGACCCCGAAAACGCCGGCAGGCGCGGCAGCATGGATCTCTCCTACTCCGAACCCAACTCACAGAATGCCCAGGTATGGATCGAGCTTGGCAACCTGTTCTTCAAGGCCGGTTCCTATAACGAAGCGGTCGGGTCGTATGAAAAAGCGGTGCGCATCGACCCGACGTCCGGCTGGGCACACAGCAACCTGGCGATGGGCTTCGTGCTGCAAAGCAAATACAACGAAGCTGTGCCGCTTTACCTGAAGAGCATCGAGTTGTTCACAGATGACAGGGACAAGGCCACGGCATGGAATCGCCTTGGGAACGTTTATCGCAAGATGAACGACTACGAAAACGCCAAGAAGGCCTATCAAAATGCGGTCCTGCTATCGAATGAAAAAACCTCGTTACTCACACGTACCCGCTTCACCTTACTGGGTAACGTTGTCGCGAACTAATCCTTTGTTAAACCATTTACCAAAATGGAGGTAAAAATGTCTGAATTTGAATTCTGGAAAGACCTGGGCAACATCTTTGATGCGATCTTGAACTACCAAAAGAAGAACGTCGAGTTCAACAACCGGTTCATCAACCCGTGGATCCGGCTCGGCAACATCTTCGATCGCGACGATCAACACAAAGAGGCCGTACAGGCATACAAGCACGCCATTGAACTCGACCCGCACAATGCCCAAAATTGGGCGGACCTCGGCGATGCGCTCTTCAAGATGGGAGCCTGCGATGACGCAGTGATGGCCTACCAAAAAGCCGCCGAACTGGATCCGTCCGCCGGGTGGCCCATCAGCAACCTGGCCCTCACTTTGGTGACACAGGGAAAATGTGAGGAGGCCATTCCGCTTTTCCTTGCCAGCATCGAACTGCTTAAAGACGACAAGGACAAGGCTGTCTCGTGGAATCGCCTGGGCAACGCCTATCGCAAGCTCAACGATTATGAGAACGCCTTCCTCGCCTTCCAAAATGCGGATGCCCTTGACGGTGAGAATACCGGCTTCCACGACCAATTGGATGAAACAACAGAAACCAATACAATGGTTGCCCCTGAAGAGGTGCTGGTTCAAATGAGCATTGACCAGACCGTGGACCTCAACACCCCGCTGGTCAATGAAGAAACAGTGGAAACCATTGCACAGGCTCCTCAATTGGAGGCCGAAGTGATCGCGGTGGATCCCACTGAAGGCGTGATCACGCTCGACCTGCCGAATCAACCGATCGCCATTGCACCCAATATGGAAATGGCCCCTGAAGAGGTCATCCTCGAATCCAGCGAGCCGGTTTCGGTCGAAGAAGCTGCACCTGTTGCTGAAGAGCTCAATGCAGTTACAGTGCAGGAAGAAGAGCTCCTGCCTGCATGGATCACAGAGGAAAACGCGGGCCTCGACGAAGAAGATGTTGAAGAAGATATAGCTGAAGAAATTCAGGAAGAGCCTGTTGCGAAACAAGAACAGGAAGAAACCAATATCATCGATGAACCGGTAGCACAGATCATCGAGGAGATCGTCGCCTGGAGCAAGGCCAACGCAGCGGAAAAAACAGGCCCTGAAGATTCCGAGGAAGCAAAGGTCGAAGTCAAAGTAGAAGCCGCATCGAACATCTCATCCACTTCGACGGAGATCGTGGAGACATATACCGAGTTCGTGTCCACTGCCATGCCAGTTCCCTATACGCTGGAAGATACCCAGCCGATCAGAGTTGTGCGGGTGGAAACGGTTATCGAACTCTCCTCCGTCAGCAAAGAGAATGTGGAGGAAAGCGCGGCCCAGTCTGACGTCCAGGAAGAAACGAGCGACGTAACCCGGAAAACTGCGGTCGTAAAAGAATCCGCCCCTCTGGCTGAGTCTTCCGATGCTCAGGAATCATCCAGCATCCCTACAACCGAAGCTCCTTATGAAGAATATTTAAAGGATGCCATCGAACCTGTCAGCACACTCTCGGATCACGTTGAAGATGTGCATGCAGGAACCCCAATGACGCGGGTCAGCGAATCTGGCGATGTGCGCATTGCGATGGATACGGAGAACGCGCACGTGTGGAATGAGCTGGGCAATGTGTATTTCAACTCCGGCGCCTGTGATGACGCGGTCGCGGCATATGGCAAGGCGATCGAATTGGACCGTCAGTTCGCATGGCCGTACAGCAACCTGGCCCTGGCCTACGTACAGAAGAATCGTTTTGCAGAGGCGATCCTGCTTTATCAACGCAGCATCGAATTATTCGCCGCGGACAAGGACAAGGCCGTCACGTGGAATCGCCTGGGCAATGTGTATCGCCGTTTGAACGATTATGCCAACGCCATCGCGGCGTATCAAACCGCTGACGACCTGGACCCGGACAATGCCTCGGTTTCGCTGCGCTCGCATTACGGCCTGCTGGGCAATTTGTATATGGACCAGAAACCCAATTACGTTTCATAACCGGAGGATGCCATGAGTGAACATGAATATTGGAATGAGCTCGGTAACCTGTACTTCATCGCCGGCGCGTACGACCCCGCCATCCATGCCTATGCACGTTCCATCGAACTGGACCGCGGGTTTGGCAGGCCGTACAGCAACATGGCGCTGGCCTTCGTGCACACCGGCAGATACCCGGATGCCATCGAACTCTATCATCGCAGCATCGAGCTATTGACCGACGCCAAGGAGAAGGCCATTACATGGAACCGCCTGGGTATTCTATACCGCCAGGTAAAGGATTATCAGCGCGCGCTGATAGCTTATGAAGAGGCAGACAGGCTCGACTCGCGACAGGATGAAGAGCGCGAGGAAGCCAGCCGCGACGTGAAATATCCACTTTCGATCTCCATGCCGGAGATCGACCTCAAGGCGATCCTCGCCAAACCCGAGGCTGACCACCTCTTTGATATCGTGAATGAGGAATTGGAAACTGCCGAAACGCAGCTCGAGATCGACTGGTTCGATGGAGAATTTGTCTCACCCAACCCGGTCGACGAGCCCCTGACCGAATATCTCGCCCAGCAGGATGAGCTGCTCCAGGAAGTAAGCCTCAATATGGAGCAGGAAGGCTGGATCCCGCTCGTCTTTGAAGAGGCCATCGCGGTAGGCGCGCCTTTCGAAATGGTCATGCAACCGGCCAATGAACAGGCGGATGAATCCGCCGCGATCATGAACAACTGGCAGCCTCAGTTCGAAGAGGCCGTTCAAGAGGATCAGAACGAAACAGAGGCCACTGGTATCGAGTTCGTGCCGATGAATGAAGAACAGATGCCGGGTGCAGAGAACGAAATCGGTTCCGAGAATCAGTGGGCCGTCGTAAATGAATATCAGGTCAGCAACGGCCTGCTCCTTCACCCGCATGAAATGGACGCAGGGGTTACGGAGAACGAAGTCACTGCGGAAAATCAATGGACGGAAGTGAGCAGGATTCCGGTCGTCGCCGAAATGATGAACACGGACGAGGACAGCGCTGAAGTTTCAGACGAACCATCCGCTCATTTCGTTCAGGCCGAGGATGGCAATGTTGAGAATTTCGAAAACATTTCGGTCAGCGCCGAATCGAACGTTCATTCAACCGACGTGAGCCCGCAGACAGTGGAATACTCACAGGTGGAATATCCGTTGGTGGAACTTTCGCCGGCCGAGATCGACTCGATCCACATCGATATTGCCCGCTTCAAACGCATCATCCAGATCAACCCGAGGAACGCATTCGCCTACGATACGCTCGGCGGCCTGTACAAGACCCTGGGCAAGTTCAAGGATGCGATCACTTCATACCAGCAGGCGATCGCCCACGATTCGACCAAACCGTCCTATTTCTATCAACTGGGCCTGATGTACTCGGCTGAAAAACGCGAGCAGGAAGCCATGGATGCATTTCAACGGGTATTAAGCATGGACCCCCAGCATATCCTTGCAAACGCCTCGCTTGGAAGTCATTACCGCAAAATGGGTTTGAGCGACCTCGCCCAGAAGCATATCGATATTGCGCTGCAAAATGTATACGAGGAAGAGAACGAATACAACCAGGCCTGCCTCGAGGCGATCTGTGGAAATACCGAGCGCGCTCTTGAACTGTTACAGGTTGCAATCGAGGATAACCCGTCCTATATCAATTGGGCACAACGCGATCCGGACCTCGACGTCCTGCACCATGACCAACGCTTCCATATATTGATCCAATCGCTTGCCGAAAGCAGATAATCCGGCAGAGCTCCCGCTGGGGCTGCGCCCCGGCGGAAGTCACTTGAAAACACGGCGGGCACAGCCCGCCTTTGAGCAGGTGATTAATAAATAAAAGAACAGGGACACCAGCGTGTCCCTGTTCTTTTATATTGCCTCAGCCAGTGCATTTTTTAGATTTACCAATGGTGGAATGGGTGTGGGATCCACTCCGTAGGCCATGGCCAGATAATAAGCCATGTAATCGCCGAAGAGGATCAACGTCCACATGTGGGCCAGCTGGGATTCGCCGCGCGCGTCGGCATGGTCTGTATTCATGCCTTCGAGCATGTACGCCTTGCGCGTCAGGTCTGAACGCAGGCGGTTGCGCGGATGATCGGACGGCGCGCGCAGGAACATGGTCATGGTATGTGCGTTGAGTGTTTCATGTGGATTCATTGTGCCGGCCAGCGTATTGTGATCTGCCTCCGGGAGGAATTCAAAGTTCGCGCCTGCCTTGGCAACTTCGTTTATCTGCCCTTTCCAGCGGCGCGCGACCGGCGCCAACAGCCCGGCACCCATTACCGTCACCCAACGACCCATCAACTGGCCTGCGTACCGTTTGGCGGGATTCTTTACGACGGGCACATCCGGGCGAAAATGCTGCTGTGACCTTTTCATCGCGGCGATGGCCTCAGCCAGGTCTTTGGATGGGTCTGGAATCAGATTGAGGCGGGTGAATAACGCGAGCAGCAGTCCAAAGGAAAAACCAACTGCGGCGCGGGGTTGGCCAGTGTGCTGGAAGGTCCACACAGGGATTTTCCTGGCCGCTGCCCGTTTGGCGATCTCCCCTCCCGTTGAAATAACGGCAATACTGCAATCGTTTTTGAGCGCGGTCTCAAAGGAGTCCAAAGTCTCTTCGGTGTTGCCGGAATGAGAGGAGCAGATGACCAGCGTCCCTTTGCCGCGCGCGAAGGCGGGCAGCCCATAATCGCGGTGCACCATCACAGGGACTTGAATGCTCGAGAAAACCGCGGCAGAGACCAGGTCCGCGCCGATCGCCGAGCCCCCCATCCCCGCGATGACGATGGAGCGGATATCCTTTAATTCAGGAAGCGGCTGTGTCTGGCCGAGTTCCCATGCTTTTTGCAACTGATCGGGAAGCCCATCGATCTCGCCGAGCATGTTCAATGTGTCGAGTTTTTTAAAGAGTACAAGGTCATCCAAATTCATTTTCTACCTCACAATTGTTCGAAGAATATTATTGATACAACTGAGATCCGAATCGACACAAACATCGATCTCGCCTGCATAATCGCCCACAGCAATCGCCTCGCCAATAAACGTAACGGTGAGCGATCCCCCTGGAGCAATGGCCTGATGGAAATAATAGGTCTGATACACAATTCCAAAACTCTCATACTGGTCTGTACTTTCGAAGGCGGGCGTGGAAGAGGAGATCACGATACCATCCAGATATTCCATGCTGATATCAATGCTTGAAAGCTCCGACGGTTGGGTGGAATTATTTATAACTTGAACCTCGATCAGAAATTCATCTCCAATATCCACCTGAACCGGCGCATTTACATTGACGGCAATATCATCCGGCGCCTGTGTGAGCCATACGAGCCCTCCGACCCCGGAAATCGCCCCAACCATAAGGCAAACGACCAGCACCAAACACCCAACGCCGATCCAGATCGCCACTTTCGCTGTAGTGCCATTTGAGTTTTCCATGCGGTTTTCCTCAGTACATTATTGTGAATTCTGGATAAATTTCGTCAGATCTTTTTTCATCGCTTTCAGTGAAGGGATGTGGATGTACATCATATGGCCAGCGTCGTAATATCCCATGCTGATGTTATCGCGCAGGGATGGGTCGAGGCCGAGGTGGTCAAAAGTGTACTCCGTGGCAAAGTAAGGCGTGCCAAGGTCATAATAGCCATTCGCGACAAAGACCTTGAGATATTTGTTGAACGTCATCGACTTGCGCAGGGTTTCCGCCACGTTGACATATTTGTTCTCGAATTGCGAGTACGACCAGTTCACCCACACCTTCTCGCTGAGGATCTCGTAGGGCAGGTCCGATTCGAACTTAAGCTCGGAACGGATGTAATCATAGAACGCAGCTGTATACGGGCCGAGCACGTTCGTGAGCAGCGGGTCATATTCAACTGTCTCGGTCACGCCGCTGCGGTCAATGCCGGTGAAGCGGCTGTCGAGGCGGCCCACCGTACGTCCGCGCTCGCGCAATAACTCCTTGAAGAAATGCCCGTCATTGATCCGCAAATTGGTACGTTCGATGAAATCGTTCGAGAGGCCGGTGTAGCGCGCGAGCTTCTCCACGATATTGGCGCGTTCCCCCGGTCCAAGGGAAGCCCCTTTTATTAAAGCCGCGTTGTATTCACCCAGCGCAAATTCCTCGACCTCTTTGAGCAAGGCATGCAATGTTATTTTTGATTTCAATTTGCCGTGATACCAGGCGGTGGCAGCATAAGCGGGCAGGAACAGGATATAAGGCAGTTCGTTGTTGAGATTGAAATCGATCGTGGTGAAATCCAGCACGGCGGAGATGAGCATGAGTCCATTCAAGTACATGCCGTGGCGTTCCTGCAGGTAACCCGAGAGACCCGCGGCGCGCGTTGTTCCATACGATTCGCCCGCCAGGAATTTCGGCGAGAGCCAGCGGCCGTAACGCGTCACGTACAGGCGGATGAAATCGCCGACGGATTCGATATCTTTTTTAAAGCCGTGCCATTCCCTGGCCTTCTCACCTTCCACCGGGCGGCTGTAGCCGGTGCCCATCGGGTCGATGAACACAAGGTCGGTATCGTCGAGAATGGAATATTGATTGTCGGTTAATTGGAATGGGGGCGGAGGCAGTTCACCGTCATCGGTCAATACCACGCGGCGCGGACCCAACACGCCCATATGCAGCCACACCGAGGAGGAGCCGGGTCCGCCGTTGAACGAAAATGTGATCGGGCGCTTGCCATTATCCTTTACGCCATCCTTTGTATAAGCAATGAAGAAGATCTGGGCACGCGCCTTTTCCACCTCGGTATCTTTGTCTTTATCGGCGACGTCTTCCTTGAGCACCATCGTCCCGGTCGTGACCGTGTATTTAACTTCTTTGCCGCCGATCTTTATCGAGTGCTTGCTCTCGACGATATTGTCCTTGGGCGCCGGCTTTTCGTCCTTCTTTTCTTCGGGCTTCTTTTCATCTGCCATATAAACTCCAATTATTTATTCTGGTTTATTAGAGCATAAATTTCTTTTTTATTCCACCCGCTTTGTTCGGCGAGTTCAGCCGAAAGTTCTTTTGCAGGTTTATCCTTTTTCAATTCCTTCTTGATGATCTTCAACAATTTCTCTTCCGGCCATTTTTCTCTGTCTTCTTTCATCTTTCCTGCAACAACAAGCGTAAACTCCCCGCGCGGCGCCTGGGACTTGAAATACTCGAGCGCGCCGCTGAGATGTCCACGCCAGAATTCCTCGAACATCTTGGTCATCTCACGGGCCACACAAATTTGACGATCTCCCAAACCAGAGAGCAGGTCTTCCAATGATTCCACAATGCGATATGGTGATTCGAGAAAGATGAGCGTGTAAGGCTGGTCTGCAATCTTTTCGATGGCTTTACGGCGTTCGCTCCCCTTGTGAGGAAGATAGCCGAGGTAGAGGAATGAGTCCGTGGGCAGGCCGGAGACGGCCAAAGCGGAGATGGGTGCCGAGGGCCCGGGAACAGGCCGAACGTCGAAGTTCGAGGCGAGCGCAGCTTTCACCAGTTCATAGCCGGGGTCATTGATCGCGGGAGTCCCAGCATCCGAGACCAAAGCCACATCCCCCTCCGCAAGCGCGCCAAGGATCAGATCCAATTTATTGATCTTATTGTGTTCAAAGTAACTAGTTATGGAGGTCTTGATCTCGAAATGTTTGAGCAGCGTACCTGTATGACGCGTATCCTCGGCGGCGATCAGTTTTGCCTCGCGCAGGATGCGCACAGCGCGCGGACTCATGTCTTCGAGATTTCCGATAGGGGTTGCAACAAGATACAGGGTACCCATGAAGTGATTTTATCATCCCGCCTTATAAAAAAAGATCGAGCGTTCTCACACCCGCTGCATTTTACGGCCCGCAACTTTTCATGTCGACCTGGAAGACCGTACAACCGGCATCCTCTGCCGGGGGGTTTACACAACAGGAATTCGCCTCGTCGAAGCCGGCGCCTTGCGGGCACTGGCCGCCGGATTCAGGGAGAGTTGGTTGGTGAGAGCACACTTTCAGGTCATAGGAATACGATTGCTGCCCCGTACAGGAGACTAATACATCGTCTTCACGCGTATTCACCACCTCGCAGGTCATCTCAGGTGAAAGCGATTCAAACGTGGCCCCGAAGGGAATGGATACCGTGGTGTATGGGATCCCTTGGGCGCAGTCTATGTTTGTTTGCTTCACAGCAGGGATCGGGACTTGCAGAGTGTCCGGCTGACAGAAGGCAGCGAAAGGTACACTTGTGGATGTAGACGCAATAGTTTCGGTCGGCAGGATCGTGGCCGTTGCAGGCTGTATCGTATTCGTTGGGATCGAAGTAGACGTCGGAGCCGGCGCCAACCCGGGAATCTGATCTCGAAATAGGAATCCAGCCACGAGTATCGCGATGATCAAAGCGCCAGCGACGATCCAACCCATGCGGCGGCGGGAGGAGGGTTCAGCAGTTGTGGTCATCCCCAATCGTTTGGGTGAGCCATTGGTGGGTATGAGAGTGGCGTCATGGCCAAAGGCGCTGAGGTGCAAATTCCTTGCAAGGTCTGTGGGCGTGTCATAGCGGTGATCTCTATTCTTCGCCATCGAGTTCTTGATGACGGTATCCACTTCAGCCGACAGCGAGGGAACCGCTTTGCGGATCTCCGGCACGGGCTCGGTGATATGTTTGATCGCGATACCTATCGGGGTATCGGCGTGATACGGCTGTTGGCCGCTCAACATCTGGTAGACGATCACACCCAATCCGTAAACGTCGCTGCGGCCGTCAATGTTGTTTCCCTGCACCTGCTCCGGACTCATATACGCGGGCGTACCGATGATCCCACTGCCGGTCAGGCTGCCGGTTGATTCCATTAATTTGGCGACGCCGAAATCCGAGATGAAGGGTTCCCCGGCATCGTCGAACAGGATGTTATCCGGCTTGAGGTCCCGATGAACGATCCCTTTTTTATGGGCATACACCAGTCCTTGCGCGATCCTGGTAATGATGAGTGCGGTATCTTCCAGGGAGAAATTGCCTTTTTTGATCCCCTGCATCAGCGAACCGCCGGACATGTAGCGCATCACAAAATACGGCTGTCCATCCTCCTCCCCCACATCATACACCGGCACGATCGATGGATGCTCAAGGGCGGCAACGATCTTGAGTTCACGCTCGAAGCGTGGACGGAATTGCAGGTCGTGCAGCATCTCACGCGGCAGCACCTTGATCGCCACTTCGCGGTCGAAACTGGGGTCGTAGGCGCGATAGACAGTGGCCATGCCACCGCGGCCCAGTTCGGACCTGATCTCGTACCGCCCAAACTTCGATGGGATCGTCATATTTTTTCAAGTATAAACCACAGTGGATGAAATAAAAAGCACCAACCGTTCAACGGTTGGTGCTCAATGACTGGTGTGTTTTCAAAAGACTGACCAGCACTTCATCGGTGAAACCGTACATCTTATGGAACATCGCGGCGGTCTGCCCCGAAGGCACATTCGCATCGCTGTACACCCGCACCACGGATTCGATCAGGACATTTCTAAAGAATAGAAAGGCGCGTACTGCGTCCACGTAGCTCAGGTTATAACGATGCGCCCGTGAGGCATATTCATAACCGATGGCGTAGGCCTCGCTGGCGGCTTCGGCACCGTTGGTTGCCACATGGTTCATCAGCCCGTGGAATAACGAGCGGCCGCTCATGCGGTATTGGACACGCGCATCCTCGTCCAGTTTCTGATACCATGCTTCGGCCTCCAAACGTCCCTCCGAGATCTGCAGGCGGATGTTCTTGATGACCTCATTCAGCATGCCTTCAGATTCGATCGCGCCGGACCTGCGGCTTGCCTCCGCCCAAAGTGAGATCTCGTTACGCTTATAGCGACGATGCCCGCCCTGCGTCTTGTGCGTGGGCAGCACGCCCTTGTCGGACCAAAGCCGCACGGTACTGGGATGCACACCCAGCACTTTTGCCGCGTCACTTAAGGAAAGCCATTCGTCGGTCATACCCTCACCCTACCCCTCTCCCAAAACGGGAGAGGGCATCATTAATCGGAAGCGATCGCCATTTTTTCGACAAAAGATGGTTCGTGCACATCTTTCCTGAACTGGTTGACGTCGATCCTTGTCAGCATGATCGCGGCAACCAGCAGCATCAACGCTTCGATGCCGAACACGATCAGGTATCCGCTCAATGCCTGGCCGGTCAGCTTGGTGACCAGGTCCGCCACGATACCAGCCAATAATAACCCCGTTAGCCTGGATAAGCCATTCGAGAATCCCCAGATGCCGATATACAGACCCACCTTCTCAGGGACGGTCAGGTCGAACATCAACGAAAGGTTGGCCACCGTGGAGAGCCCCGTCCCCAAACCCAGCAAGGTGATCCCCAGATAAAAAACAGAAAGGATATGTGTATAACCACTCAGGATGATGACTATAAAACCGGCCAGTGCAGTGAGGTTCCCGGCCTGGGCGATCATGCGCTTTGGCAATCGTCCCTCCAAAGCGCCCGCGATCAGGAACGCGATCAGCGTGAACACCCCGCTAATGGATATGATCCGTGAAGTTGCTTCAACGGTCATGCCAAAGGCCTGCGCGCCGAAAGGCTCCAACAAAACATCCTGCCCAAGGATGGCGGCAAGCAGTAAGAGCAGGTAGACGAAGAAAATCCGCGCAATCGGATTTGCCGCGACAGCGGATGTCATCTCTCTGATTGTAAAAACCTCGCTGTGGGGAGCCCCCCGTTCATCCCCCCATTTTCGCAAACCTTCGTTCGCTTTGACATCAAGATCTGAATGGTCGAAAATGGGGGGAACGAGGGGGGTCGAGCGTGGCTCCAATTTGATCAGGCCAAGCAGGCCAAGCACCAGCGCAGAGATCGCAACGATATTGATCGCGCGGATCAGCGTCTCCGGCGTGTACGTGGAAACCATGCGGCTCAAGCCGATGCCGGTCGCGATCAAACCGAGGATCATCATAAAAAACATGACAGCCACGGTGCGACCACGTCCCTTTTCACCGGAGAGTTCCGAGGCGAGGGAGAGATACGAAACGGCTGACAGGTTATAGCCCATGCCCCAGGCACCAAACCCCAGCAAGCCGGCCAGGATGCCCAATGGAAAGTTATCGTGGATCAGATATGCAATGTGCGGGGAAGCCATCACACCGATCACACACAGGATCAATCCCGCAAGAATATAAGGCGTGCGACGATACCCCAGGATCGGATGACGATCCGAAAATGAACCGATCGCCACCTGGATCGGCGAGAACAGATAAGGCAGGACGGCCAGAAGGGAAACAACCGTCTTCGAGATGTTCAAGTCGAAGATCATCACGCGATTAAGCGTGCTGTTGATCGGCACAAGGGTCATCGCGATCGCCACATGGATAAGACCGAACTGGAAACGTTTAAGGAACATATGCTCTCCCGTCATTGCGAGGGAGCGAAGCGACCGAAGCAATCCCCGCCTCGCAATGACGTATGATTTTATTAAATACAGTAAGGGCGCGCTCTGCACGCCCTCGGCTCCGATAGTGAAATTTTACTTTTTAGACCCGGAAAGGCAATGTAGGTTTATATAGGATTTCACTAGAGGTTGGTGAGCGAGGTCACAGCGCGATCAATGTTTTGCGAACTTTTCGATCAACTCATTATATTTATTCACCAACTCGGGGGCCGGGTCGTGCCCGCCAAACGTGAGGAACACCTTGAAGGCGGCGTCCCCGCGGCGGTCGAAGAATTGAAAACTGAGCGCATTGCGGCCATCCACATGGCTCGGCTTGCGCATGGCAAAGATCGAAGCCAGCTCCCAGGTGCGGACGTGCATGTCGAGTGATTTACTTTGCACATTAAAAAACCCATCTGTATTGCTGAACTTCCCAAAAGAGCCGAAGGCCTCGAGGGTGGTCGCGCCGTTCGAGACGATCACATGCACATTACCGAATGATTCGAACGAGCGGATCAATTCCTCCCAGCGGGAAAAGTCCAGCTCGCGGGAGAGGTCGCCATCGAGCGCGCGGATCACATCCACTTCCTGAACGCTCAACTTTCGGGCGAGCATGAGTGTCATCTGCGAACGGTCGCTGTTAAAAGCCTCGCGGATGACCGAAAGCCGTTCTTCGGAAGTCGTATTCGGATCAATCATTACTTCTGTTTCAAGCATTCTGTGTTCTCCATTCATTAAAGAATGCTCACAGTATAATTTTGTAACCTGTGTAAATCCAGATATGCGTATACAATTCAACTTCCTCGTTCATGAATTCCGTTATCAACCAGGTTGAACATCATTTGGAGACCCATATAAACTCAACTCCTCTCTTTGGCGGCATCGAAGGCGGCGGCACAAATTTCATTTGCGCGATCGGTTCCGGGCCCGAGGATATTCGCGCGCAGATCCGTATCCCATCCACAACGCCGCAAGAGACGTTAACGCGCGCCATTCAGTTTTTTAAGGATGCGGAAAAGAAAACCGGGGACCTTACAGGGATCGGGATCGCGACCTTCGGTCCGCTCGACCTGACGCCTGATTCGCCCACCTATGGGCAGATCCTCCCGACGCCAAAACCCAAATGGTCCGGTGCAAATTTGTTGGGCATGCTGCGCAACGCCTTCGACCTTCCCATCGGCATCGACAACGATGTGAATGGTGCCGCATTGGGCGAACATCTGTGGGGCGCCGCGCAGGGATTGGACACATTCCTTTATTTGACAATTGGCACAGGCATTGGTGGAGGCACTTTCACAGAGGGAAAGCTATTGCACGGGCTGCTCCACCCGGAAATGGGACACATCCCCCTGCCGCACGACCGCGCTGCAGACCCGTTCGAGGGAATGTGCGTATTCCATAAAGATTGCTTCGAAGGCCTGGCCTGCGGCCCCGCCATGGAAGCCCGCTGGGGCCAACGCGCTGAGACATTGCCCGAAGCCCACCCCGCCTGGGACCTCGAAGCCGTCTACATCGCCCATGCCCTCACGGCTTATATCTACGTGCTCTCGCCGCAGCGCATCATCATTGGCGGCGGCGTGGGATCGAACGTTCATTTGTTGAAAAATGTGCGCGAGAAAACACGCACACTGGTCAATGGGTATTTATCGTCAAAGGCAATTTCAGAGGGGATCGATTCTTATATTGTCCCGCCCGGCTTGGGGAACCGCTCGGGTGTGTTGGGAGCTATCGCGTTGGGGAAAGAGGCATGGGAGAAGAAAACGTAGGGGCGACGTCCTGTCGCCCTGCCCCACGGGGAGGCTTACCCTTCGGGCACGATGTCGCGAGGCGTGGGGAGACCACGCCCCTACGCATATGTAGAAATATGTTAATGCCCGTCATGTTCATGCACATGATACGGCACATTGGTGATTACAATCCCGTGCTGGTTCTTAAGCTGGCTGCGCAGTATCTCGGCAGTATTTGTATGCAATGCACCAGTCAGGCGGTTACTTGAAACAAATTCAGGCACCACAATGGTGATGGTTTCACCAGGCTGGCGTTCGTTGGCAATATCAGCGATATATCCCAGAATGGGTTCAACGAAGAGACGGTAGGGAGAATCCAGCATGACCATGCGCACACCCTCGCCCCAGGTCTCCCATTTCTCGCGTACCTTTTCCGCATCATCTGGTTCGATGGCAACATGTACTGCCGTTACATCATCCGATAACATGCGCGCGTAACGCAATGCGGATAGTGTACCTTGATGTACTCCACTCACAGGCATGATCACACGGTGGCGAATTGTATGAGGTGGGATGACGCCGAAATTATCAAGCGAAAGTTTTTTGGCGAGGTTGTTATAGTGACGATGGATCAGCAAGAAGATGGCAATCAGAGCTGGAATAAGGATTAGAACCACCCATGCACCGTCACTGAATTTGGTTGCAGCAAAGACCACCATCACAATCGCGGTACACACTGCCCCAAATCCATTGATGACCATTTTGATCGGCCAGTCTTTTACAAAGCCCAGGGTTGACCCGCGTTCGATCTTCTCTTCGCCGGGTTTAAGTTTGCCGATCTTCCACCAGCGAAGCGCCATGCCGCCTTGCGAAAGCGTAAATGATAGAAATACGCCGATCGCATATAACGGAATGAGGCGTGTCACGCTTGCCTTGAAAATTACAAGCAGAACAGAAGCGATCACAGCCAGGGCAACAATGCCGCGCGAGTAAACCAGGCGGCTTCCACGATACGTAAGCTGGCGGGGAAGAAATCCATCTTTTGCAATAAGAGCGCTTAAACGCGGGAAATCTGCAAAGGCGGTATTTGCAGCCATGATGAGAATGACGGTGGTCGCACCGATCGACATCAGGTATAACAATCCGCGGCCGTTAAAAACGGTGCGCGCCAGCTGGGAAATAACCGTCTCTTCTTCAGAGGGAATGGCGCCGATATGCCCAGCCAAATAGGATATGCCAAGGAAGAATGTGCTGAGGATGACCGCCATCCAAATTAACGTAACGCCGGCGTTCTTGCTGCGCGGTTCCTTGAAGGCAGTGATGCCATTGGATATGGCTTCGATCCCTGTAAGCGCCGCCGTCCCACTTGAAAAGGCGTGCAGGAGCAAAAACGGTGTAAGTACGGCCAGAGGCCCGGCGAGTTCGATGTGAGGTGGGTCCGCCACCATACCCAGCCCTCCGGATAACTGCCTGATGATTCCGACGCCAACCGTGACAAACATCATGACAATAAAAAAGTAGGTTGGGATCGCAAAAGCTGTACCCGATTCCTTTACCCCGCGCAAATTTATCAGCGTGATGAATAATATGGCGATTATGCCGATTAAAACACGATACGGAAAAAGAGATGGGTATGCGGAAACGATCTGCGCCACACCCGCTGCGATCGATACCGCCACCGTCAAAATATAATCGGTAAGCAGCGCTGCGCCGGCGGTTTGAGCGGGCAATTCGCCCAGGTTGTCGCGCGCGACAATATACGCCCCACCGCCATCAGGGTAGGCATGGATGGTCTGTTCATAGGAGATGGCCACGATCGCAAGCAGAACCACAATGGCAATCGAAATGGGGAAAACATTTTGAAGTGCAGTTGTTGTCCCCGCCGCGATCAAAATTGCCAGGATTTCCTGCGATGCATAGGCCGTGGAGGAGAGTGCATCCGAGGCGAAGACCGCAAGGCCAACCACTTTTCCGATGGTCTGGTGAGGAGCATCTGCAGTGGATAATGGACGACCGATCAGCCAGGACTGCAGGTTTCGTGGCGGTTTGTAATCCGCGGCCCGTTCGATGATCGAGGTTTGTTGTTTGATCATGTTCTTCATTCCAGTTCTTTATTTGAATAATATGTTCCATACCCGGATCATCCAGAATTCAAGACCAACCGAAGCCAGCAGCACGATGAGATGAAATGCATCCGGCTTCATTTGATCGATGCGAACCTGAAGCAGGAAGAAGCCGGCGATGATGGCAACAGAACCTCCCCATGCAGTCATTTGGGTCAGCCAGTAGGAACCGATCAGTTTTTGCGGGGCAGGGTTTGAAAGGATATAAACGGGCAGGTTGAGTTCCGCGCTCAAGACATCGCCCAACGACGAGCGGCCTGTGCGCGATGCCGCAAAACAGACGACCATGTCGCCATCTTGAAAGCGCGAGCGGATGACCTCGACCGGATCTTCACGAAATATTGATTCGGTTTCGGTGTAAATGCGTGCAGTGGAAACCAACGCAGAGAGATGTGCCAGCTGTCGTCGAAGTGTTAGCTCCTGCGCGGCGTCCTCATACAAGCCAATAAAGCGGATACGCTTGTCTCCAGCATTTGCCAGTTCACAGATACGCCGCGCAGCAAGGGTCAGGTCTGCTTCGAAGTAGGACACAAGGACAATTAACCAGCTGGCAGGTTCGGGGGCTGGAAGGGAAGCGGGGGATAACGTCAAGGATGTGGGTTGTGATTCAAGTTTGTTCATGTCACCTCACAGGTCTGTGTCACCCTGAGCTGATGGTCGAGTAGACCGAAGGTCGTATCGAGACCCAGCGAAGGGTCTCCGCCGCAGAGCGGCGGGATTCTCACCTGCACTGCGTCCCACGCACGAAGTCCCTCGCGTAGCATCCCGAGCGAAGCGAGTGGGCGTAGCGCAGCGTAGTGGGAGTACGGCGCAAGTGTCGGTCGCCTTGCTCCCTCACCGTTCGTGCCGCCGTGCTACGCGGCACGTGATTTGCTAAGCAAATCATGCGAGACGGCAGAATGACACATGATTAATGTAGATAATCGTAACCAACACATATAAAACGGTGACAAGGAAACCGGGCAATCGCATAAAGAACAAATAAAAAAAACGCCCCATGTAGGGGCGTTGTAAGGCATATGTAGGGCGGGTTTGCAACCCGCCAAGGCCTATGATTTGACATCCTGTCAGGCTACAAGCCTGACCTACATAAGGCATTCGTAAGCGGCTCGTTATTCATCAGCCATAAAGCGATAGCCGATGCCGGGCTCGGTGAGGATATATTGCGGTCTCTCTGGGTCGGCTTCGAGCTTCTTGCGCAACTGGCGCATGTACACGCGCAGGTACTCGGTATGGTCCGCATCCGCCGGCCCCCACACGTTCGTCAGGATGCTTTGATGCGTGAGCACGCGCCCGCGGTTGCCGGCCAGATACGAAAGCAATTTGTATTCTGTGCCGGTCAATTTCACCTCTTGCCCGTTACGCTTGACGATATGCCACGCAAGATCAATGCTAAGCGGCCCGGCTTGAATCAGTTTGTTCGACGTTCCTTGTGTGCGCGCCGAGTGTCGTAATGCAACGCGCACACGCGCCAGCAATTCCTCGATGCTGAACGGCTTGGTGAGGTAATCGTCCGCGCCTGCGTCGAGCGCAGCGACCTTGTCCTGCTCGCTGTCGCGCACAGAAAGCACAATGATCGGGCACTGCGTCCACTCGCGCAAGCGCGAGCACACTTCCACGCCGTCCATATCGGGCAGGCCCAGGTCGAGGATCACGATATCGGGTTCACTGGCCGCGGCCAGCGTCAACCCCTCTTCGCCACGGCTGGCAGTCGTCACCTTGAACTGTTTTTCTGTGAGGATCGTGCGGACCGCGCGCAGGATCTGTGGCTCATCGTCGATTACGAGGATGTGCGGCGCGTTGCTCATTCGACCTCTGGATCCATTGGCAGTTGTGGAGGCGGCGCGCCTTCCCATGTGCGCGGCAATGTGAAATGGAATGCCAGGCCGTCGGTTACGTTCTCCGCCCAGATGCGCCCGCCATGCGCTTCGACGATGCCCTTGCAGATCGAAAGCCCGAGCCCAGTACCGGTCACACGGTCCGCGGCGGTGATCCGATAGAACTTATCGAAGATGCGTTCAAGATCCTCGGGTGGAACCTGCGGCCCCTGGTTACTGACCTGTACATGGATCATTTCATCCTCAACCTTTGCACGAATACGAATGACCGAATCCGCGGGCGCGTATTTCAATCCGTTGCTCACCAGGTTCGTAAAGACCTGTTCCATCTGTATATAATCCACGGGGACAAGCGGCAGGTCTTCGGGCATGTCCACTTCGATGCGATGTCCCTCCGCAAGATGCCTCATACGCACAAGCACACCGCCGGCGATCTCGGACAGGATATTCCACTCACGCTTCGGCTTGAGCGCTCCGGATTCGATGCGCGACATATCCAGCAAATTTCCCACCAGCATGTTCAAATGATCGGCTTCCTCGTCGATCGCAGCCACCAGGTCAACGCGTGCAGGGGAATCCCAATTCACTTCGCCCCCGCGCAAACTGGATGCGGCAGCCTTGATGGTGGAAAGCGGCGTGCGCAATTCGTGTGAAACGGATGATAAAAGAACTGACTTCAAATGGTCGCTCTCTTCGAGGACTTTGGCACGCGACTCTGCCTCCACAAGCCAGGCACGTTCAAGTGCCAGCGCACCCTGGCTTGCAAAAGTCTGCAGCAGGCGCTTCTCTTCAGACGAAATGGCTGGTTCGGCCTTCCAAAGCCGTATCTCCCCGAGGACGCCGCGCGCCGCCTCGATGGGTACAGTCAATTCAGAGGGACGCTCCGGCCGGTCAGTTTCGGGCAAATGAAAGGCAAAAGTCTGTGTCTCTATAATATTGATTTCCACATATTCGCCTTGTGACAAAGCTTGTATCTGTTTTGCAAGGACTTGCACGATGGCGCGATCATCGTGTAAGCCGGCCAACACGGTGCTGAGTTCGTAGAGTTGTGTAGCTTCGCGTTCACGTGCCGTGGCCGCCGCAAGGCCACCCTGCATGCGCCCCACGAGCTGACTGATCACCACGGCCACCACCAAAAAAATAACGAGAATCACGACATCCGTCGGGCGGTGAACGGCGAGCGTGTAATACGGCTGGATGAAGAAATAATTGAGGGTCAGGAAAGAAAGGAACGCGCTGGCGATGCCCGGCCCGAGCCCCCAGAAGGCCGTGATCATGCCAAGCGGGATCAAGTACAGCAGCGCGACCAGCGTGATATCCAGTGCATCGCGCAGCGTGAAGAAGATCGCTGTCACCGACGCGATGACTGCAAGGGCGAACAGGTATCGTGAAATAAAGAATGGACTGCGCATGTATTCCATTATATCCTCGCCATTGCGTAGCAGGGCGACGTCCCGTCGCCCTGCCTGTATATGTGGGCACGGGGACCGTGCCCCTACATGGTATTATCCCCTGCATGGACGAAACGAACGCGACGGCCCTCTGCAAGTCCTGTGGATTGTGCTGCAACGGACATTTATTCGCCTGGGTAAAACTCCGGCCCGCGGAACTGGATTCCGCCGAGGCGCTGGGGTTGAACGTCTTCCGCGCTGATCCGCGCCAGCGTGGGTTTAACCAGCCGTGTCCGCTTTGGAATGGTGAGTGTACGATCTATAGCTCTCCTCAGTATCCTCGTGCCTGTCGTTCGTATAATTGCAAACTGCTCAAGGAAGTGATCGCTGAAAAAGAATCACTCCCCCATGCATTGAAGGTCGTTGAACAGGCAAAAGAAATGATCCATGAAGTGGAAACGCTTTTACCCCCTTCGCTGAACTCCAATTTTCGCGAGAGGCTGGTCGCACAATTGGAAGAAGAGCATACAGACCCGAAATTTCGGGGGAAAGCAGATACCTTGTTGAATTTTTACAAAGAGGTTTTTGGCGTTAAAGATCTGGTCGATACGCCCGAGCAGCAGTAATTGACTTATGGCCGAGATTCAACTTCATCATGTAAGCCAGTCTTATTCCGCTCCGCTTCGTGACCCTGTGAGCCGCATATTCGAGATCAAAAGAGAGCGCTTGCAAGAGGATTTGCCGTTGGAAAATGGCGCAGGAGTGACGGCACTCGACAATGTGAATCTGACCATCCCGAATGGGCAGACATTCGCAGTGGTGGGTCCTTCAGGCTGTGGAAAAAGTACATTGCTGCGCGTGGTGGCGGGCATCGTCAATGATTATTCAGGCCAGGTGCTTTACGATGGGGTGGATGTACAAAATATCCTTCCCAAAGACCGTTATATCGGCATGGTCTTTCAGAATTATGCGCTGTACCCGAACTTCAACAACGAGGGCAACCTGTCGTTCTTTTTCAAGATGCACAAGATCAGCGACGAGCAAACGCGCGAGCGCATTCGTTACACATCCGAGTTGATGGGCATCGGCTTCAACGAACTCCTGCCGCGCAGGCCCGGCACTTTATCGGGCGGCCAGAAACAGCGCGTGGCGATTGCGCGCGCCATCGTGCGTGCGCCGAAACTGTTCCTCTTCGATGAGCCGCTGTCCAACCTGGATGCAAAATTGCGCCTGCAAACGCGCACTGAGATCAAACGCCTGCTTCATCGTTTTGGTATCACCAGCTTGTACGTCACCCATGATCAAGTGGAAGCGATCGCGCTGGCCGACCAGATCGTGGTCATGCACGCGGGGCGAATTGAACAGGTGGGCACCTATCAGGATCTGATGGAGAATCCTGCTAGTGTATTTGTTGCGGGATTTCTGGGTTTGCCGCCCATGAATATTTTCGAGGGCGGCTCGATCTCACGGGGCAGGCTGGTTCTGGACGAGTATCTGATCCCGATCCCTGAGCGGATTCGCTCCCGCGTTGAGGAGGGTCAGCGCGTGACGTTGGGGGTGCGCCGGGAGGCAGTAAGCATAACAGCGGGATCCAATTCAACGAACGGGATCCAGCTTCGAGGGGAGATCGAGGCGCTCGAACCCGATTATCCGCATCACAGCCAGACTGTTTACATCCGCACCGGCCACTGGACCTATGCGAGCTTTTGTTCAGTTGACATAAAGCTTCATATCCAGCAAATGGTAAGTGTGAGCATCGACCCTGAGCACCTGTATTTCTTTGATACGAATTCTGGCTTGCGTCTTTGATCGCATGGCTGCACCCACAGAAAATTCCCTCTTGACTTTAGAACAAGTGTTCTATTATAATTTGAGCCACTTCATCGGCACGGCGTTCTTTAACCAAATTTACTGGCTGCCAGGCAGCCAATAGACATATCCGCCGTGCCGTCCTTTTTATTTTCCCAAAGGAGAACCCATGGCTACAGTAAAACTTAACCCCACCAGTCAGCAGATCAATATTACAGAGACCAAAGGCACGTCCTTGCAAAACGAGGAAGCTATCCAGCACACGAACATTCGCATTAATGAAACGATCCAGTCGGCCACTGTCCCCGCGAGCGACCGTGCTTATACCACAGCGGTGATGGATACAGATAAAACCCTCTGAACCTGACAAAAGGCCTTCGAAAATTCGAAGGCCTTTTTATTGCAATTATTTGAATGACTATCATTTACGATCTTTGCGAACCGCGACGCGGCCCGCCAGGCTCACCCATAACGACTTAAATACCTTTCTGGTCCCTCGCGTCAGAGCACTCTTGAACTCGCTTTGATCGCCCGTTTTGATCAGGAAAGCAAGATGGCGCATGGCATGAGTCACCACCAGCTTTTCGAGTCCGCTGCGGGAACGCGGGCGCGCTTTGGAGATATGCTTCCTTCGTAATTCCTTGAGGGGCAGTTTCTGCACTTTCGCACGGCCGAAGTCGATCTCATCAGAGTAAGCGATATAGGTCAGCATCACCTTGCCCGGGGGCATATAGCGCCAACTCGTGGAGTGGATCACGAATTTCTGTTGGACCTTGCGCCTGGGGGTTCCAAGGGTACGCTGAATCAGCGATTGAATCAGGAGGTCCGGGTCATCTTTTTTATTCGTCAAGTCCACCAGCTTGCGAAGATAGCACACCTTGTCATTGATGATCTTCAGATAAAAGACCTCCATCATCGTTTTCATGGTTCTTAAGACCTGCGGTCACATCTCGGCGGCTCGGTCAGAGACCTTTGCCGAACTTTAGACCTTTAGGGTCTGCGCCGCTCCACGGTATTTACCACGCCGCCAATCAGGATCAGCAGCCAGCCAACGATGTATCCCCACAAACCATAAAGAACCTGGCGGTTGACGCCTTCGGCCGGCGCCGTTAAAAATTGCTGGAACAGGAAGAGCAGCACCAACACGCTCGTCCCCAGCACACCATAGGTATCGCGCGTTGTCAGGGCAGCGCGACGGGTTGATTGAATGGCGAAGTACAGGATCACAAAGACCGCGACCAGTGTCAACAGCACGACCGGATTGCCGTTGTAGCCGTTCTCTCCGCCTCCGTTGCCCATGGCGAGCTGCAGTCCGCTGTATTCCTGCAGCGGCTGGTTCCCGCATGATTGCAACACCCACGGCAGGAAAAAGCAGATAAGAGCCACGATCATGCCCGGGGAGGCTATCTTGTAGCCACTGGAAAGTTTTTTAAACATGTTATTCCTTCTTGGGAGACCCGAATGGTCCATGCTCGGCCGGTTGGTGGTCTCGATACGCCACATGCGGCTACTCGACCACCAACACCCTCGCCGAACGACTCGGTAAGATAGACCTGTAGGGTCTGATAACAGGTGAAAGAGACCCTACAGGTCTATTTACTTAACTCTTTTGAATGTGTGTTTGTTACTACCCCTATATTTTCAGCTGCACCTTGTATAAATTCGCATACGTCCCATCCAGCGCGATCAACTCTTCGTGCGTGCCCTGTTCGTCGATCCCATCATCGGTCAATACGACAATTCTTTGGGCATTTCTCACCGTGGACAGGCGGTGCGCGATCACAAGCGTTGTGCGCTCCTCAGTCAGCTTCTCCAGCGAATCCTGGACAGCCTTTTCACTTTCATTATCCAGAGCGCTGGTGGCCTCATCGAAAATGATGATACGCGGGTCCTTCAGGAAGACGCGCGCGATGCTCAGCCTTTGCTTCTGCCCGCCGGATAATTTCACGCCGCGCTGGCCGATATCCGTGTCGTACCTCTGCGGTAACTGCGTAATGAATCCGTGGGCATTCGCCTTCACTGCCGCATCCACGATCTCCTCGCGGGTTGCATCCAGCTTCCCGTAACGGATATTGTCCGCGACCGTCCCGGCGAACAGATACACATCCTGTTGGACAATGCCGATATTCTCTCTCAACGAGCGCAGGCGAACCTCGCGGATGTCCCTGCCATCGAGCAGGATCTTTCCCTCGTTTATTTCATAAAAACGCGGGATCAGGGAGCACAGTGTGGTCTTGCCCACGCCGGAAGACCCCACCAACGCAACATATTCCCCTGCCTTTATGTTCAGGGAGATGTTCTTCAGCACGTACTCATGATCCTCCCTGTACTTGAAGCTGACATCCTTCAATTCCACATTGCCCTGCACGCGTGTGAGCTCGATCGCACCCGGCGCATCCTCGATATCTGGCTGCACTTCCAACACCTCCATGAAGCGGTCGAAACCGGCAATGCCCTGCTGGTACAGCCTTGTGAAATTGCTGAAGCGGTTGATGGGTTCGATCAGGATACCGATACATAACAGGAAGGTCACCAGGTCGGCCAGATCCAGCGAGGCACCTGCGGCTATCCGGACGCCGCCGAAGATGATGGCGGCCACGATCATCAGCTGTGTGAACCCGATCATCCCCGCGGAAAAGTATCCCTCGCTTCGATACCCATCCCTGCGGCTGTGGAGGAAACCGTCGTTCGCGCGCGCGAACTTCCTTGTTTCGATCTGCTCGTTGGTAAACGACTTTACGACGCGAATGCCCGAGAGCGTGTCTTCCACCTGTGCGTTGATATCGCCGATGCGGTCCCGGCTGCTTCTTAACGCAGCATACATTCTCTTATTGAAATAATACGCATAAGCCGCCATGATCGGGAAAAAGAGAAAGACGATCAGGGTCAACTGCAGGTTGATATTGACCAGGATAAGGAAGGCACCGACGAAATTCAGAAATGAAATGGTGATATCTTCCGGACCGTGATGATACAACTCGGAAATGTCGAAAGAATCGTTCG
This sequence comes from uncultured Anaerolineaceae bacterium, assembly GCA_964549865.1. Classification (GTDB taxonomy): domain Bacteria; phylum Chloroflexota; class Anaerolineae; order Anaerolineales; family Villigracilaceae; genus Villigracilis. Next base: position 103 of record CAZJYB010000021.1, on the reverse strand, counting down.
TGATGCGCGTCAATAACTGGCCCGTTTTCTGTTCGTCGTAAAAACTGAACGACAGTTTCTGGTAATGTTCGAACAAATCGCTGCGCATGTCGCCTTCCATCAT